>CACYDB010000100.1 GCA_902773035.1 uncultured Ruminococcus sp.
AGCTTGCCGTCGGCGTAGCAGAAGTCAGTCAGCGACGCGTAATCCTTTGAGTCGGGATTGCCGTTGCCGTAGGCGAGCTTTCCTGTTTCATAGGCTCGGTCGGGAATCTCCTGACCCGTACCCTTGATCTTCATATTATAGCCGTAGCACAGCATCATAGTGTCAAATTTTCCGCTGTTCTTCTTATCCGCCTTTTTAAGCTTGGGATAATCGGAGAGCATTCTGGAATTGACAAAATAGTAGTTGAACGCGTCATAATAGCGGTCAACGTAGATATGCGAATCGGACGCGCCGTGAAGCTTGATAAGGAAATCGGCGCCCTTGTCAAAGCTGAGCTTGTATTCCTCGGACGAGGTATTGCCCTGACCTGAGATCGTGTCAATGGGAATGTAGACCGTATCGTTGTTGAAGTCGTACTTCTTGCTTTCAAGCATAACGTATACGTATCTCTCGTCGCTCTGAACGTAAAGCTTTCCGTCATCCGTTGTGACGATCGGCTTAACGTTGCCCCAGTCGCTGAAATCGCCGTCGGGTAAGGACGCGCGGTTCTTTGTTCCCGGGTCGAAGGACAGCAGTCCGAAGCACTGCTCAGTAGTCTGAATATTGCTCCAGAACGGTCGTCTGTCGGGAATATCGTACATAACGTTGTTCCACGTTCTCTTGAACCACTCGTCCTGCCACGTAAATACCAGAGAACCCGCATAGCCTGTATCCTGGATCGACTGCATCATATCAATGAGCATAGCTCCCTGAGCGTTCTCGTCAACTCCGCCCTGATTGTAGCCCATAACGCTTTCGTGTCCCATTCCTCGCGAGGTCGGAATACCGAACTCCGCGACAAGCATAGGCTGTGTATGAACCAGCTTCAAGTCCTTGAGGTAGGCTGTATACGTGTCTACCTTACCGTTTTCGTCAAGGTTTTTAAGGTAGTCCTCCTGGAAGTTCAGACTGTCGGGATAGTACGGGTATATATGATAGGATACGAACATACCCGCGGGGAAGTTTCTGAACTTGATATTTTCGGTATTGACAGTCGCCTTGTCCTCATCGTAGTGAGGCTCGTTGGGATGGCTTAACGGATCGGTCGTGATCCAGTTAGCGAACGCCAGCGGCGCCTGGAATTTATACTTGGTAGTCTCGTGCTCGATTACGGCGTTGCCCGCTCGGCATAAAAACGCCTCAAACGGAGTCGCCGACTGAGTGTATAGATATTTTCCGTCGTAGTTACGCTTGTTGGGATGCTGTTCATTTGAGTTGAGAACGAGGTTCGGATCCCACTCGATTCCTATAATCCAGCCCGCGAGCCAGCGCGATACGTCAGCGTGATATGTACCCGAGGCTTTACCCGGAGACTCGGGAATAACCGCTTTACCGTGGATAACGTCAACGGTCGTAAGCGCGTCACTCTTGAACCCGTTTAATATCTTTTCATTCTCGGCGTATACATCTCCCAGACGCTCAATATCGTCCTCGTTGACCCATACACCCTGGAAAAGATAGAGCGGATTCTCGGCTTTTTTATTAAAGTCATTCAGCGCGAGATAAAACTGCGGACGCATCGTCGTGTAAACACGAATACAGTTGCAGTTCATTTCGCTAATTTTCTTGAACCATCTGAGATATGTCTCATACTTGATCGTAAGGTCGCCCGGGAAGAGAGCGGGCTCGGAGGCTCCGATATTAACGCCGCTCATATAAATCTTCTTCCACTCGCCGTTTTTATAGATGCGGAAATACTCGTCCTCGGCTTTGAATTTATAGCTGAGGTCATTCTGAACGTCGGAGTATTCCTCGCTTACGCTGTCGGACTCGGATTTTTTCTCAGGATGTCTTGTAAAGAACGACAGCTGCTTGATTCCGAACGGAGCCAGCACGCCTGTCTGAGCCAAAAAGAATAAAACGACAAGGGTAGCAAGAATTGTAATGAGATATTTTTTCATTGTTCAAACTCCTTACGCTTGATTTTACCCCACGTTTTTCTCAGCTTTCTGTATTTCAGAATACCCTCAACTCTGAAAAGCGATACGATTTGTCTGTAGCCGAAGTTCTCAAGAATAGCGTAAATCGAGATGGAAATACTCTGCTTCGCGGTCATAGTCGCGCGGTGCGTATACTGCTCGAGCACCAGACTGCCCTCCGACAAAATGATACCGAGCATAACCGCAAGCAAAAAGTACATAACAAAGAAGAACATATTAAGCTCGCCCATCAACAGCGAGAACGGAATCAGGAAATAACCTATTGTTTCGACTACCGCTCCGAACAGCTCAAAAATCCAGTTGTAAGGCACAGACAAAAGTCCTACCGCGCCGTATCTCGGATTAAAGGTCAGCGCGCGGTGAGAGATCAATGTATCCATAAGACCGATCTGCCAGCGTCTGCGCTGAGAACGGATATCCTTGAGCGACATCGGTCCCTGAGTCCAGCAGATCGACAGCTCGTTGAATATGACCCTGTACTTGATCTTTTTCTTTCGTAAATATCGGTGAACCCGGACGACGATTTCCATATCCTCGCCGATAGTATTCGTTTTATATCCGCCTACGTCAATAACGGTCTGCTTTCTGAACAATCCGAAGGCTCCCGATACGACAAGCAATGAGTTCGACGCGCTCCAGAATACACGTCCCGACAGGAAGGAACGGTAATACTCGACGATCTGAAATCTTTCAACAAGCTTTTTAGGCATTGAAAAGCCCTTGAACTCGCCGTTGACGATCTTCGAGCCGTTCGCGATACGTACAATACCGCCCGCGATAACCGTTCTTGAATCCTTGATGAACTCGAGCGAGAGCATAAGCAAAGCGTCCTTCTCGATTCTCGAGTCAGCGTCAAGACAGGTAAAGAGCGGATATGAAGAAATATTGATTCCCGCGTTGAGCGCGTCGGATTTACCGCCGTTCTCCTTGTCCACATAGAGCAGATTCGGATACTTGCGGCTGTAATAAACGCCGCGGATATTCTTCGTCGGAATACGGTAGCGGATCGAGGTTTCAATCATATGCATTTCAAACGCGTTGATAATCAGCTCTCCCGTTTTATCCGTTGAACCGTCGTTTACAACTATGATCTCATATTCGGGATAGTTGATCGTCATCAGAGACCGTACATTCTGAACGATATTTTCCTGCTCGTTAAAGGCGGGAATAACAAGCGAAATCGGAAGCAGATTGTTGCTGTCTGTATATCGGATATAATCGTTCGAGAAGTTCTTTTCGTAATCGCGGCGTACTCTGAACAGCGATACAAACATCTGAATAACATAAATAAGACTCAAAATAAGAGTAAACGCCATACAAAAGAAGTTGAAAATAACGATAAAGCTTCTAACGCCGTTTAAAAAACTCATTTCGCCTCATCCTTTCTGTGAAAAAATACGCTGTACATTACGCCAAATTATCAATTTGCTTATACAGCACCGACTTGACCGCGTCTGCGGCGAATCGGTCGTAACCGCCGAGAATATCTTCTAAATCGCGCGGTGAAATATCCATTGATGTCAGAGCGTTAGCGGCAGTCTGACGTACCCACCATTCCTTGTCGCGCAGAGCGTTCTTAACGCTCGCGAGAGCCGTGGGAGAATCCAGCAGGGACAAACCCTTGACCGCCGCGGCTCGTACGACCCATTCCTTATCCTGAGCGGCGATTTGCAAAAGCTGCTCGTCATCGGGATTGCCGAAGGCGGCTAAAGCCTTGATGGAAGCGACCTTGATCTGAAAACTCTTGCTTGCGCTGTTCTCAACGAACATACGGTGATACTCCTCGAGCTTATACGGGGAGATCGCCTTGATGATATTACTCATCATATACGGGTTGCAGTTCTCAAACAAGATCCTCGAAAGCTCGACGCGGTCGCCCTTGAAATCATCAAAAAACTCGTTGATGATTCTGCCCGAGTAAAGCCTGTCGTCCTGAATACTCAGCAGAAACGCCGCGACATTTTCAGCGTCGCCGAACTTCGCGAGCGCCATCGCTGCGTTATAGGCGAGGTCTCTGTGCTTATCCTGCGAAAGCTCGATCATAACGTCGCGGTATTCCTCGGCGCCGAGGTCGGCAAGCCTTCTCAGAGCGTAGCCCTTGTGATAAATATCATTTGAATCAAGCATTGAAGCGTAGATCGACACAGGGTCAACGATTTCATCCACCCTGTCGATAAGCTGATCCAAGTCCCGATATTCCTCATCGTCCTTGTCAAACTTGTCCCTTGTATTTTCAATTATGGAGACCGATTTTTCATAAGTCTCAAAGTTGTTGTCAATATCCTTTGCCAGCGCCTCGATCTCGCTTTTGCGGCTCAGATCGGTCGGCGCGTAGATAATGCCCTCAACCCTGAATTTTATTCTCTGGTCTAATTGACGTGTGTTTATCGTTTTTTCGTCCTGAAGCTCCGCCAGTCTGTAGTGAAAAAGGTACTCAATACCGATTATCACAAGGCAGAAGATCAGTCCGATAACGGCTAATAATTCGTATCTCAAAATTACCTCTGATTATCCGAAAAATAGTTTTTAAGAATTGTAAAGCTGTTTTTATTCCTGAGTTCGTACTCTACCGATTCCCATGTATTCCACTTGAACACCTTGTAGCCCGGATCGTGCTTGGTTTCGGGGAATCCGTAAACAAGGTCTCCCGACTTCCTCTCGCCTATCATAACCGACGGAAGAACGCCGTTTGTAGAAGCTGTTTTAAGCCTGTTGCCCGAGGGATTCTTGTCGTTGATGACAAGCTTCTGCGCGGGGTCGGCGACATTGAGCCATGTCCACGGAATACGAGTGTAAATCGTTGAACCCGTCTGATAGAACTGTGTATCGCCTGTCTGGAAGCCGCCGTACACAAGGTCGCAGACCTTCTTGTAATTCGCGTTATAGCTCTCCTTTGTGAAAGCCTTGCCGTCCGAGCGGTCATAGGCGTTCGTAACGTAGAGTGCCGCGTTCTGCTTATCGTCAAAGCGAAGTACAAACTCCATACCCGAAAGCGAGTTCGGAGTAAACTTCTTGGCGTAGAAGTATTCACCGTCGTTTCGCTGGAAGGTATCAAGTCCGACAAACAGCGCTGTCGAATCGTAGTCAAGCTCAGAGAAGAGCTGCAGCGTGATGTACATATAACCCGTGTCCGAGGAAAGCGAAATAGCCTGAACCAAGTCGTCGTCGGTAAGCACCAGACCTTCCTCGGAAGGCTTTTTGCCGTCCATAGCGACCAAGCCCGTCATCTGACTTTCATCACAGACGTTCTGCCACATATGACTGTTGCCGCCACCGCCGGTAAACTGAGCCATCTTGTCCGAGGTCTCAGTCCAGCAGTCGTTGAGATCGTAGACCGTCGCGCCGATACATTCCGTATCTCTGACTGAGCTCAGCGCCTCAACGATCTTCCTTCCCTGCTCACCCTCGGTCACAGCCTTGTCCTTATAGCAGGCGCTGACGTTCGAGTATGAGATTCCCGATAAGACTACGGACGGAAGCGTATTTGTCACCTCGGTCAAAGCCGCCTGAATACTGTCGTATTCGCCCGAGTCAACGCCCGTATTTTTAAGCGCTTCCTTGGAGAACTCAATATCGTTGAAATAATACTGAGCGCAGCTCTCGTTTTCAATACCCGTGAACAGATAAGTATTCTTCTTCTTAACAAAAGACATACCCGTCAGGCGCTCGAGCTTCGCGCTGACTGACGCGGGAGTATAATAGCCGTATTTCTGCGAGCAGGTTTCGACCATATCGTAAAGATAAGCCGCGAAGCCGTTGATTCCCGAGCTCTGCTTAACGTACTTGCCTGAGTAGTTGTAGCCGTCAAGCCCCTCGATCACTGAACAGTCGTCAAGATCGGGGTCAACGGTCACGCTCAGAAGATACTTGGAAACATCCGTAAAGTACGAGGCCTCGCCGAGCTTTTCACTTTTGGCGGAGGTTTTGCCGTGAACCGCGTCAACGATAGTCTTGACAGCGTTCTTCCACTTCGCAAGTCCGTCCTCGCTCAGATAATCCTTGGTTTTGAGACCGTCGGGAGCGGGAATACGCTGCATTATATAAATAGGAATATTCTTCTTTTCTTTATTATATCGGCTGACCGCCGTGTAAAACTCAGGCGGCAGCAGATCCTTCGCGACAATGCAGTTTGCTCCGAGCTTCGAGGCTGAATTTACAAGCTCCTCGTAGAAGGTAAAGTCTCGCGAGTAGGTTTTCTTGCCCGGCTCAACCGCGTTGACGGATACCGCCTTCATATTAAGCGATTTCCATTTTTTGTCCTCTAAAATCTGGAAGGTTCCGTTGTTTACACGGGAGACCTCCTTGTGCTCCTCAGACTCCTCGACAAACTTTGTCGACTCGGTCTGACTGAGGATCTTGAGCATCAGAGGATTATAGAAATTCCAGTAAAAATGGGAAATATCTCCCTGTCTGTCAAAGGACAGGAATCTGAAAAACTCATTTGAAAACAGGAAGTTTCCGTATCTGTCACCCGAGACATAGTCGTTGAAGTCGCCCGAGAAATAATAAACAGGCGCGTGATTCTTCTCCTGCTTTCTCGCAACGGCGCAGAACCTCGGAGATTTGGATAAATCCTTGATTTTCTTCATACCGACCTCATTGAGATCAAACTCAAAGGTCGCTATATTCTCTGTTCCGTAGTTTGTTTCGATAAGCTCAAACCAGTTGTAGAAATTGACCTTTCCCAGTCCCGAGAACTCATCCTTATATTTTTCGTTAACGTAAACAGTCAAAAGATCCTGGGAGTGAAAATCCGTATTCTGCTCCAGAATAAGAATCTTACCCTCAGCTGATACGAGCAGGATCCCGGGACCTGTAAAGCGCCATTCAACACCCTCCTGCTGCTCATACATCGGAACAGCCCAGTCGGGAACGTCAGTAAAGTCCTGTAAATCGACTATATATCTTCCGATCCATCTTTTAGGCTTAACTCCGAACATCGTGCTGAGCTGAGTATAAACCGAATCCGACAGCGGAGAGCTGAACAGAGTAGTCTCGCCGATGATCGTAGCTCCGCTCTCATACGCGTAGGAGATAACCGACATATCGTCAGAGTTGATACCCGCGTTTTCGGGAGAGCCTCCGTTAAAGTAGCCGTAGGTATCGTTGCCCATTCCGTACGCGTCGGAAAGATATACGAGGTTAGGCTGGTAGCCTATATTTTTCAGCTCGACATTCTTGTCGGGAGCGCCGTCCTCGTCAAGCATAGGACCGAAATAATCGGTGGAAAAATCATAATTGGTACCGTCAGCCTTAACGTATTTCTGCTGATTAAGGAGATAGAAAAATCCCCTGTGCTTTCTGTAAACGGTATCCTTGACGATATTTTCATCCTCTGAGTAAGACAAAACCGTCTTGTCCATAACGGCAACGTTGAGAACTCTCGAGGGCATAATATTCCATCCGACGAACAGCGATACAACGATCAGAACCAGAATCGCTAAGACGATATGATACCATTTAAACCTTTTATACTTTATATAATCGCCCAGCTTTTTTCTCTTACCGCTGTTGTCGGCGGCGTTCTCAGGAGCCGCGGCTGAATCCGTCGCGGGATTATATGTATTTGAATTAGCTTCGCTCATTATTACGCCTCCTGAGCTTCGGTATTATTTTCGTTCAGATACTCAAGGAAAACATTGACAAGCTTCGGGTCAAACATAACGCCCGAGTTTTCCACCATAAAGCTCTGAGCTCTCTCCTTGCTCCACGCTCGCTTATAGGAACGCTCCGATACAAGAGCGTCATAAACGTCGCAGACCATGGTGATTCTTGCGATCAGCGGAATCTCCTCGCCCTTAATGCCGTTCGAGCCTGTTCCGTCAAATCTCTCGTGATGATATTTCGCGATAACAGCCGCGTCGGACAAAAGCTTATCGTCGCTGAAAGCCGAGAGGATGATATATCCGAAATCGGTATGACAGCTTACGACGACCTGCTCATCCTTGGTCAGTCTGCCGTCCTTGTTGATAATACTCTTTGGAATCGCGATTTTACCTATATCGTGAAGCTTTGACGCCAGTGAATATCTCTCAGCGTCCTCCTCGCTCATACCCAGCCTTCTGCACAGCGCGAAAACATACTCCGCGATATGAATAAGGTGATCGGGCGAGTAGCCGTTGTCGATCTCGGTATTCTCGGCAAGCTCCGTGAATATAATGTCGAGACGGTTATTACCGTCGTCACAAAGCTTCTGATAAGCGGTTTCAAGTCCGCAGTAGACGGTCTCGATCATACTGATAAAGAATACCTCAAGACCGTTGACAACGTTTTCAAAGTGCATAACCGCGCATACGCCCGAGTCATTTTTAAGCACAAAATCAAAATAAGTTTCCGAGAACATGCAGTCCTTATTATTTTTCAGACAGTTCTTCTCGATCATTTCATAACGGCAAAGGGAAATATTATTGTTGATGATTTCCTTAAATCCGTTTTCATTTTTTACAGCCACGCAAAAACGCAGGTCTGAATTTTCACTGTTATATTTTTTCAGCAGCCCGCTGATTTCTCTCGCCGCGGTGTCAAAGAACACATCACTGTCGCCGCACACAAGCATACGGCGGATAAACTCCGAGATATTGTTTACGGACTCGCTGTAGCGGGAAATCTCATCGTTGATATCGCTGTTCTTGCGGGCATAGTTATAATCCATTATGTTGATAAACTCAAGCATACCTACGATCACAAGCGTCGGGAATGACACCGCGAAGGCGTAATATGAGTTTGATCTGAATATAAGAAGCAAGCCCGCTATAAGAGAAACAAACGTATAGTACACGCCCAGCACATATGTCGGAATAGCGTACATCGTACGCTCCGTAACATACGGGACAAAGCTGATCGCCGTGTAAGCCGCGTAAACAACCGTAACAGCGGCGATTACGATCTCGGCGATAAAGAACAGCGAAGGTACAACCGACGCCGCTCCCGCGAGCAATACAACTAACGTCGTCAAGCCGAAGATCACAAGACTCTTTTTGGAAATCAAGAGTCTCCGCGCCAGACACGCTACGCCGAATACAAGCGTTAAATGCAACGCCGTCGTCTTAACGCTGAGCCAGAACGGCGCGTTGAACATATAGGTCGAGTCGCTTATATTGCCGATCGAAACGGCGATACCCGTATACATCATCAAAAGCGACGCCAGCAGCGATCGGTAACGCATATGATTTTTCAGCGACAAAAACGCGAAAAAGATCAGAGCGCAGAATCCGAGGAAAAGCAGAGCTATTCCCGCGATCAACGCCGGATTGATAACAAAGGCTGTGTTTTCCGAGTCGGAATAAGACGCCTCAAATCTTACGGAGAGCGGAACCTTCATAAAGACCTCGACCTCCTGCTCACGCTCCGAGGCTTCGAGCCTTATCGCGTTATAGCAGTTTCCGACATACTGAGCGCTGTCAAACTGGTTGTTATAAACCTCTTTTCCATTGACCGAAATCTTTATCGGAGAATGGTCGGTAAGGATAACAAGAGTCTTTGACTTCTTCATCGGTTCAAAGGTTCTTGTGAGATAAAGATTTTCCTTTTTGATACTCGACTCGGTAACGATCGGATTCTGAATGTTCGCAACCCTCAGCTCCTTGCCGGGAACGCTGTCGGCGTTCGAGGAGTAGCCGTAATCCCATGACCTGATCGAGCTGTCGTTCTCGGGATCGTTGACAAAGAAGTCTCCGACAACATATATCGCGGCGGAAAGCGCCAGAATTATGAGGGAAACGCCGATAAGGGAGATTATTCCCCCCTTGTTATCCTTAATTTTGTTGTATACTTCACCAATTTTCTTAAACATAACCAAATTGCGTACAGGCGCTCTCCTTTACAGATTTTTACGAGGAATACTTTATGTGGATAAAGCGGAATATTTTTTAAGAAGGCTCTTTACATCCTCGTTTGTTACGTGTTTATCGTCTGACAGGTCAACCAAAAGATCGCTGAGCCCGTCAATTATTTCGTTTATCGCGTCAATATGAGCGGATATTTCGATAAGAGCCTCGCGAAGCTCGGCGTTTTCAGCTTCAAGATTAATAATATTTTCCATATTTTCCATATTTTAACCCACTTTTAACTCTGCGATGACAGGCTTTTTATTATCAAGCTTAACTGTCAAAGTAGTCCTTCCCAGCTTTGAGCTTTTCTTGAGCTCGTTGTAAAAGGTCGTGATGATCTCAACCTTATTCTTTGATACATCGGCGGCGTCAACGCGGTAGTATACATTTGTACCGTAATTCGGCAGCCAGATCTCAAATTTTTTCTTACCCTTGTTGTAGAGCGACGATTTCTTCAGATCCACCTTAACGGAGCCGAAATGTTTTTTGAGCTCCTTCTGAATCTGATCCTCGTCAGCCTCACGATAGAGCACCTCGTCCTTGGGGATCTCATAGAGATTCTTATAGGAAAGATGCGAGAATCCGTACTGCGTCAGCATATCGACAGGAAGCTTCTCAACATTCTTGAAGCTGCCCGAGCCTAGTAAAAACGCGAGCTCAAAGCTTCTGATCGCGAAATCGCTGACCTTGACCGTAACGCCCTTGAGCTTTACGGGATCGGTAAGTCCGTCGCCGTAGGCGTTGAATCCTTCCTTCTCAACGTCGCTGGCGGGAGCGGTCGTCACCACCTGATAGGATGAGGTATTGTTTTCCTTCTGCTTAACATTCGGGTCTACTCCCCCGCAGGATGTAAAACCGATCATTGTCGCTATGACCGCGACAAGAGATACGCCGCGTAAAACCGCGGATTTTTTACTGTTTCGGTACTTTTTCATTTTATCACCTAAACCGAAGATATTCCCTACCGCGCGAATCGGTAAGGAATATCTGATTAAAAAATTTTACTCATTAATAATCCCACACATATGTTGTATAACTACGATCGGGATTCTCCTCGTCGATTCTTACGAATACATCGGCGTCGCCGATTTTTTCGTAGTTATCATATGCGATAGCCTTGATTGTTGAGCCGAGAGGCAGGTTAACGGAGAGGAATTCAAGCGGCTTGTTGTAGCGGAAGTCCTCGAGAGTGTTAACGTGCTCTCTGCCTGTGTCGTAAACGACCTTGTCAATACCGGTCTGCTTATTATAGTCGCCGCTTCTGAATGTAAAGCGGTAAGCCATAAAGCACTTGTTTACGTCGGTTCTGAGTACAGCGTCGCCCTTGGGCAGAACGAAGCTCTTTGCAGCCTCGTCATAGCTGCGCTCGTCATACTTCTTGGAAACCTTTACGGTATAAACAACAGTGCCTCTGAGTCCGAGTCCGTCGTCGGAATAGATTCCGTGCTGAGGAGAAGTGAATACCTCTCCCTCCTTGTGAATCTTCTTCTCATTATTATCGTCTCTTGTGCTCCAGTCAACACAGCACATCTGGAACTTATATTCCTTGCCGAGCTCAATCTCAAGCGTATCGCCAGAATAGTAAACCGAGCCGTCCTCGAATCTTACCGCCATCGCGAGCGGAGTTACGATTCCGAGAGAAGTCTTTGTGACTGTAGCGTCGTCGTCATCATTATCGGAGCCCGTATTGTCGCCCGAGCCCTGCTCGTTGCCCGAGCCGTTATCGTTGCCGCCCGCGGCAGGCTGAACCTCGCCGCTGTCATCATTCGCGGGCTCTTTGAACTCTTCGATCCTTGACCACAGCGATACAGAATCAGCGGGAGCTACGTAAGTCATTCTGCCCTCGGGGCTCTCAACTGTTACGTCGTTGCAGTCAGCGATAGCGACAGAGCTCTCGCCGAAGAAATACTTGTCGGAGCTGCCGAAGTATTTGGGGTTAATCGAAAGCGTCTCGGCGTCCTTATCAACCGCGTACTCAGCCTTTGATACGGCGTAGAGATTTACGTTGTCGCCGACAACGATCGACTCAGCCTTGGGGATAGCGCCGTCAACAGGTGACTTCTGCTTGCTTGCTCCGATAGCGGGAGCGCCTGTAGCTGAAAGAGCGTAAACCTTGGCGTTGCCCTTGATCTCAATGCTGCCGCCTGTATGAGTGCCTCGTCCGCTGCCGATAGCAGCGCCGCCGCTGTTAGCCTCATTTGATCTTGCTGTGCCGGCGATAGCCGTTACGTCGGCGTTTCCGCCGATTTTAACGTTTACTTTGTAAGCGTCCTTGTTGTAATTAGCAGCCTTACTTGTTCCGCGGCCGCCGCCGATACCCGCGCCGCCTGTGGAACCGATAGCTACGACCTTACCGCCGTTGATCTGAATGTCAGACGCGGAAGAACCGTAGCCGCCGCCGATGCCCGCCGCGAAGGAGCAGGGGTCGTTAGCGTTTATATCTGCGTAATTTCTTGTGTTGAAGTCGGCGTTTGAAGCCGCAGCGGCGTAAACCTCGCCGCCGTTGATCACGATCTTACCCGAGTCATACTCGCCGACTGCCGCAACGCCTACCGCGCCGCCGCTTGTACCGTAACCGCTGCCTATACCCGCGCCGCATTCCTTGCCGTAAGCGTGGATAAGACCGCCGTTGATTGTGATCTTATTGCCGTTAACGTGGTAGCCTGAGCCGATGCCCGAGCCTCTTGCTCCGGCATAAGCGTTGATCGTACCGCTGTTGATCGTAATGGTGCCGACCTTTACTCTCTGATCCTCGGAAATGTTAGTACCTGTTCCGAACGAGCCTATAGCCGCTCCGAACTTACCTCCCGTTACGTTAAGCGTACCCTTTCCCTCAAAGGTAACGTCGCAACCGAAGTCAACCTGAATACCGCAGGATTCCTTCTGAGCGTCGCCGACGATTTCGCTTGTACCGTTGAGTACAAAGGTTACGTCCGATTTGTCCGTAACAAGAACAGGAGAATAGCCTAAACCTTCAGAGCTCATTGAGGCGTCTGTAAGATTAACTGTAGCTTTAGCCCCTTTTATTACCAACCTTGAGCAATCAGCGCCTACATTGTAAGTGCCGTCCTCGGTAATCTCGACCGTATTATCTTCAGCGAAGGCAGAGACAGCCGAGGCTGAAAGAATAATCAGAAGCGCGAGAACGATGGATAATACCTTTTTCATAATACTTATTCTCCTTTCTCCGCGGTGAAATCACACCGCTGTGATCGCAAAGAATGTGAAAGAACTTCTATATAATTCAAAAAGCAAACACTATTCTATGCTATGCTGATTATATCATAAAATCAACTTTTTGACAACATATATTTTCACATTTTATGTTCATATCATAAAATTGTAAAAAACGACAGATTAAGCCTGAAAGACACGCAAAAGTTGACGTTATTGCACTAACAAAGCCTTCTCATTCCCTGCCCTTCGCCGTAAGATTTTGCCTGTTTTAGCAATTTTTTTATTTAATTATTTTCACAGCTTCAAAAAAGTTTTGAAAGCGGCGGATTTTCGGGATATTCAGCGGGCTAATCCTCTTCACAGCACAGGAAAATGAAACTTTCTTTCAGCAAATGCCATAAAAATATCTTGCATTTATCAATAAAATATAGTACAATAGAACTACTTTTTTGGAGTTTTTCGGAATATCATACCGAAAAAGCGGTATGAATGATAATTTGGAGGTATATATTTTGAGTGTTTTTACAGATTCCGACCGCTATTTCTTTCATCAGGGAAAGGGATATGAGGTATACAAAAAAATGGGCTCGCACATCGGCGCGGAGAACGGCGTTAACGGAACACGCTTCGCTGTATGGGCGCCAAACGCGAAAAAGGTTTGCGTAGTTTGCGACGCTCTCGGTTGGGATAACGAGCAGGAAATGGAGCCGAGCTACGACGGAATTTGGGAACTGTTTGTCCCCGATGTCACAACAGGCGACGCGTACCGCTACGCGATTTATGATTCCGAGGGAGAAAGACGTCTGAAAAGCGATCCCTACTCCTTTCGCTATGAGCTGCGTCCCGATAACGCCTCGGTGATCTGTCCCCTGCGCGAATACAAATGGAATGACGGCGAATATCAGAGCCGCCGCAATAACAAGGTGGTTATTGATAAGCCGATGGCTATTTACGAGGTTCACCTCGGCTCATGGAAAAAGAAGTACAAGGACGAGGATGACCCAGACGGGTTCCTCAACTACCGCGAGCTCGGCGATGAGCTCGCCAAGTACGTATCGCATATGGGCTATACTCACGTTGAGCTGATGGGGATCTGCGAGTATCCCTTTGACCCTTCGTGGGGATATCAGGTAACGGGCTACTTCGCCCCCACCTCGCGTTACGGCTCGCCCGACGATTTCAGGTATATGATCGACACGCTCCACCGAAACAATATCGGCGTAATTCTCGACTGGGTTCCCGCTCATTTCCCGAAGGATGATTTCGCTATGGGAAAGTTCGACGGCACTCCCCTGTACGAGTCCGCCGACCCTCTGAGAGCGGAGTTTCCGATCTGGGGCACCTACGCCTTTGACCACGGCAAGCCCGAGGTTCGCTCATTCCTTATTTCCAGCGCTTTTTACTGGATCAACGAGTTTCATATCGACTCCCTGCGCGTAGACGCCGTAGCGGCTATGCAGTACGCGGATTTCAGCCGCGAGCAGTGGCGTCCGAATATTCACGGCGGTCACATCAACCTCGAGAGCACAAACTTTCTCAGACAGCTCAACTGCGATTTAACGACTATGACGAACGGATATCTTCTCGCCGAGGATTCATCCGTTGAGCAGGGCATTACAAACGACGTGCACATCGGCGGTCTCGGATTTGTTCTGAAATGGAATATGGGCTGGATGTACGACACGCTCAAGTATCTCTCCTATGATTTCCACGAACGCCGCTACCATCACGGCGAGCTGACTCATATCGCCGACTACGCGTTCACCGAGAACTTTATCCTCGTTCTCTCTCACGACGAGGTTCAACCCGAAAAGGCGTCGATCCTTCACAGAATGCCGGGAAGCTACGAGGATAAGCTCGGCGGAGTTAAGGCGCTGTACACCTTCCAGTTCACCTTCCCGGGAAAAAAGCTTCTGTTTATGGGACAGGACTACGCTCAGGATGACGAGTGGGATGTACTCAAAAGTCTTGACTGGAGCGTCGCTGAGGAATTCAGCCACCGCGACGTTCAGAGGACGGTCCGCAGTCTGCTCTCCATCTACAAGGAGAACACCGTACTGCATCAGGACTCCAAGAATCCCGCGATTTTCGAGTGGGTCAACCGCGACTTTGCCGACGCCAATATCATAAGCTATATCCGCAAGAATCCGTGGAACTACGACGAGGCGGTGCTTGTGATCTGCAATTTCTCGCCGTGGTATCACAACGACTACTCCTGCGGCGTGCCGCTGAATAACGGCGCTTACACAAGGCTTTTCAGCACCTACGACAACCTCCCCGGCTGCGGAGGTCCCGGTGAGTTGGGCGGATATCCGAAGCTTTACGCCGAAAACAATCCCTGCGACAACAGACCCTTCCGCATAAGATACGGTCTGCGTCCCTTTGAATCCATAATCATAAAGTTCCCGAAGTCTTAATGATTTACAGATAGAATCTTTTTAATGCCCGCACAGGCGGAAAGGAATCAAAATGTATAAATTATCAGGAAAAATCGATTCTTCCAACGCTCCGAAGCTTGAAGCGGCTCTCACAAAGGAGCTCCCCTCCGAAATTGACGCCTCAGGACTTGAGTACATCTCATCGGCAGGCTTACGCGCGCTTCTCAAGCTTAGAAAGGCTGTCGGAGAAGTGACCGTTCACAACGTAACCCCCGAGGTCTACGATATTTTTGAGGTAACGGGCTTTACGGAAATTCTCAATATTAAAAAGGCTCTCAGAGAAATCTCGATCGAGGGCTGTGAATTGATCGGCGCGGGCGGATACGGCACCGTTTACCGTCTTAACGAGGAAAACATCGTCAAGGTTTACAACAACGCTTCTCTTGACTTTATCGAAAAAGAACGCGAATTGTCAAAGAAAGCCTTTCTACTCGGAGTTCCGACCGCTATATCCTTTGACACAGTCAAGGTCGGCGATAAGTACGGCGTAGTTTATGAAATGCTCGACGCCAAAACCGTCGCTCAGCTCATCACCGCAAATCCCGCCGAGCTGCAGAAGCTCGGACAGCTCAGCGCTGTCACGCTCAAAAACCTCCACACTATCAAGGCTGACAACAGCGGCTTCCCCTCAAAGAAGGAAACGCTCGCGAATTGGATCAGGGAAATAGCAAAGTATATGGAACCCGAGGAAGTCGATACTATTCTGAAATACATCGACAGTATCCCCGACCGCGACACCTTCCTGCACAGCGACTTCAACTCCAGGAACGTTATGGTCAAGGACGGCGAGGTTCTCCTTATTGACATCGGCGACGCCGCCTACGGTCATCCCGCTTTTGATATTGTGGGACTTATTCTCTCCTACCTTATTCTCCCCTCGGTAACCACACCCGAACGCGTTCGGGAGCTGATGGGCTTTGACCCCGCGCTCGCGCAGAATATGTGGGGCGTAATGTGCGGGGCCTACTTTATGACGACAGATCAGGAGGAGATCAAGAGAATCACGGGTATGCTTATGCCGATCACCTTCCTTACGATGACCTACCACTCGTTACACCACAGTGTTTTGGACGAGGAAGCAATCAGATCCCGCGTAGACCGTCTCATCAGAGGCAAGCTTCTCCCCGCTATTGAAAACGCGCAGCCGATTGATTTCTGATAACTCACATCTCAACTCATAAATTACAAACCACCCTTATTCTCACTTTGAAAAGGGTGGTTATTTTTTCAATTGTTACAAGGCGAAATCAAAGTCCGTTTTATCGGACACCATAACGAATTATAATAGAATCAAGAAAACACAAGGGAGGAATAAAAATGAGTAAGCACGACGACGATATGTTTGATTATTTCGTTTACAGAGAGGTTATGGAGGGCGACCGAGATCAACCGTCTAAGAACAGAAAAAAGGTTAAACCGTCAAAGAAAAACGCAGGATGCTGCTCCGCTGTCATTATGATCGCCGCGATAATCTGCGCGACGGTATTCATCTGTACTCTGCTCTCAGCCTGCGGTAAGGAGAGCCGCGTTTATTACAAGCTGACTCAGCCGTATAATAACAGTTACTCCTCCGCTTCCGCAGATACAGGACGATAAGAAAACGCACAGGTTGCCCTGTGCGTTGATCTTTATTAATCCACTTTTACTTTCAGTTTAAGGCGCTTGCCGTTAACTATGATTTTCAAAGTAGAGGTTCCGCGTTTAATTCCCCTGATTTTGACTTTGACCGCGGATTTTTTTGAAACCGCCTTAGCCTTTTTGGTGTTGATATACTTATTGTCAACGCCCTTAGCCTTGCGGATGATAGTTACGGTTTTTGTTTTACCCTTTTTGACGGTTATCGTCTTTTTGCTCAGTCGCGGCGAATTTGTTACCTTGACCTTAAAGGACGCCTTGTCCTTACCGTTTGTGACTCTGACAACAGCCGTACCCTTTCTGAGAGTAATCAGCCTGCCGTTTTTGATTCGGGCAATTCTCCTGTCGCTCGATTTATAAGTAAGCTTTTTGCCCGACTTGTCAGCCTTCACAAGCTCTATAGTCTTACCCGCGCGGCAGGTAATGTCGGAGAGCCTGAGCTGACGCAAGGCGTTTTCAGTCGCCCTTGTAGCCGCCTGAGTTGACGGCTGCGTCGAGGTCGCGGGCTGAGTAGCGGTCGTGGGCTGAGTCTTATCGGGATAGTCGTTTATAAACTCAAAGGTCTGAACCTCGTCGGTATTCTGGATCGTAAAGAATTTCTCCTTTTGTCCGATATTTCCGTCGCCGTCCATTCTGATGAGATTATAAGTTGCTCCCGGGGAGAGCTTGCCGTTGAGTTCATACGGAGAAGCGGTCTTGTCAAAGACCTCGACCTCCTTCCCCTTTTCATCAACGACCTTATATTTTCCGCCGACCGACTCGGCGCCGTCGGGATTCTTGACCGAGAGCGAGCAATTTATAAGCTTCTTATCAAGCAGGAACAAGAGCCTGTTGCAGACGATCTCATTTACGCCCTTACACTTCAGCTCTTCGATCTGGCTCAGATTATCAATCGAGTAGCAGACTATGCGTATGCCGTTCGTATGAGCGTAAAGAACAAATTCATCGGGCGGCAAGAACTCTGAATTATACTGATAAAATACAGCGTTTATGCCGATATCCTCTTTCTTTATGTCGTCAATCAGCGCGCACAGATTATCCGTACCGCTTATGTTGCCGCTGAGAAGTCCCTTCGGAAGCTCCTTCGGAAAAGCCCTGAGAGTATCACGGTCAACGGTAATCAGCATAACTCTGTCGGTAAGTCCACGGTCGTAAACCGCCTTGGCGAGCATATTGACCTGACGCTCGGGAAATCTTTGCTTGATATGCAGATAGATCCTGTCAACGCTCTCGCTGTTCTGAATAACGTCGAGCGCCTCCTCAAGCGTCGGGATATACTGAGTCGGAACCTTGTTCACGTTACTTCCCGAGATAATCGGAAACTTCACTCGGTTCTGCAAAGTCACAACGGAGAAATCCGCGTCAACTCCGCACATTTTGCCGAGCCGTCTGTCGTGAAAAACAAAGAGATTTCCGTCGCCGCCGATGCGTATATCGCACTCCATCTGACGATAACCGAGCTCAACCGCCTTACTCAGCGAAGAAAGCGTATCCTCGGGCGCGAAGTCCATAGCTCCGCGGTGAGCGATATAATTGGATTTCTTTTTATTAATATTTATATTTACAGTCTTTGTCGTACCTCCGCAGGAAACGCTTACCGACGCCGCGCCGATTTTTTTGCAGATGATATGACCGTCGTTCGACATCTCTACAACAGAGTCGTCATTGGACACAAATCTGCATTTTTTGTTGATATTCTCGGTCACGGTCTTGCCGCCGGAATTATATGTACGTTTAACCTTGAGGTAGTATCTGCTGTTGATTGATAACTCCAGCTTATCGGGCAAATCGTCAAAGTCGAATTGTCCGACAGGCGTTTTAAAAACGAAAAGCCCGACAACTATCAGAACCAATAGAACTGCCGAGGCGATCAACGCCGCTATCTTCTTCAAAATGCTCCCTCACTAAAACATAATAATTGTTTACAACAGATACCATTTTATTACAAGTTCAGACAACTGTCAATAAGGGTAAAAGAATATTGACAAATTATTTTTTCGCGGTATAATTGGGCTATAACAAGTAAAAAGGAGCGCTGATATGGATAAGAAATCGTTAGCCGTTCAGTACAAGCGCAGCGGTCAGAACTGCTGTCAGGCTGTAATCTCGGCATATAAGGACGAGCTCGGGATCGACGAGCTCACAGCTAAAAAGCTTGGCTCGGCATTCGGAGCGGGAATGGGCACAATGCAGGGCAACTGCGGAGCGCTTATCGGCGCGGGAATAGTTCTCGGAATGCTCGAATACAAGGGCTCCCCGATCTCTCCGAAATCGAGAAAGCTCATAACAGGCTTCACGGAGAAATGCGGTTCCGACACCTGCGTCGAAATCAAGGGCGTACTCACAGGCAAGGTCCTGTGCTCCTGCGACGACTGCGTGGCAAACGCCGTTGAGGTACTGGAAGGAATAATCAAATAACCAAAAAGACCGCCGCTTATGAAAGCGGCGGTTATTTTTATGAGATTTACTTGTTAAACGCTTTATAGGTCGCAATCTTCTTAGCAGTAGACCATTTTGAGTAATACTTTGTACCGTCAACGGTCTTATAGGCGCGAACCTTAAAGTAATAATTCTTTGTTTTCTTGAGCTTCTTGATCGTAAGATATGTTTTCTTTGTAGTTTTCTTTGTCTTAGTCTTGAAGCTCTTTGTCTTACTGTAGGCGACCTGATAGCCTGTCACCTGCTTCGTAACCTTGCCCCACTCCAGCTTAGCGGTAGTCTTAGTCCTCTTGCTGACTTTGAGCGACTTAGCCTTTACGGCGGCGGGAACGATTTTAAATTCAGCAGACATCGCGACAGCGGTCAAGCCCTTGAGGCTCGCGGTAACGGTATATGTTCCTACATTCTTGCGACCTGTAGAGTATTTGATGTCGTAGAACGCCGCGTCAACGTTAACGCCGTCACCGTTTCTGATCGTAACCTTCGGAGTGATCGTCAGTCCGCTGTATACGTACTTCTCCTTCGGAAGCTCGATACGCAGATCTGAAAGCAGATTCTTTCCCGCGGGCTTATCAGTCTCAGCGGGTTTTGAGGGCTCAGTGGGCTCCTCCTTATTATCGACCTCAACCTCAGCGGCCTTGGTTGAAGCGAACTCCTTTGAGAGCCACGCCGCGCGGCTTATCATCCAGTCGCGGCAGTAGTTATACATTCCCTCAAAGTCATTATTATACTGAGTCGCGTTCTTGTTGTAATAATAGGTATTAGTTTCCTTATCATAGGTCGCCGCATTAAGACTGCTGTGATCGGCGATCCAGTCGCCCGTATTAAGCAGCCAGCCTGATGTGTAGTTCATAGCGGCGCTGTCCTTGATAAGCGAGTAGTAATGATCGGCTGTATAGAAATCAGAGTCGATTTTCTCGTCGAACTTCTTGCCTGTGAAATGCTCGATCGCGGGGATATATCTCTCATTCCAGAGCTTCTTCGCGATTTCATAGATATTACTATTCTGAGCGAAGCGGTTCACGATATTGTTCGAGGTTTTCTGATTGCCCGAGCGACCCTTGTACATACACCACCAGCCTGTGTATTTCTCGTAGTCGGACACCTTCATAGCTCTGAGATCATTCTGAACGCCTACGGCGTTGCCGAGTGAATTGTCATAGTCCCATACGGGAGAAGCGTAGATTTTATAAACGCCGCTCTCATCCTGCTTATAGGTAAAGAAGGTGCTCGATACGCCTGAATCCCAGTTTTTGCCGAGCTCATTGAGCAGATAGTAATTGGCGAGCGACTCAACATCGGCGCAGTCGGACAAATCGGCGTTACGCGCCGCGGACTTTTTGTAGAAGTCCTCAAACTTATCCTTTACATACTGCTTGACCTCGCTGTAGCCCGTATCGCCTTCCTCGAGCTCGGGAGCCTTGATAGTGATTTTAATTCCGTTGGAGAGCTTGACAAAGTAGTCCTCGCCCTCAGCGGCGCTTGCGTCAACCTCGCATACAAACGGGAAATCCTCCTTGACCTTGCCGTCGGAATCGAGGTAAGAATCCTCCTCAAAATCGGGAATGAGAGTATTCTTACCGACCTCGATCTTCTCGCAGAGCTGATAAGAGCCGAGGTATCTTCCGTTGGAATAGAAATCAACATATCTTGAATCCGAGGCATAAGGCATACCTACAGCGTCGGAAAGGTCGTAGAGAAAACGGTTTCTTGAGAGCGAATCATCCTGATAATTCGCGAGGATCGAATACTTCTTGCCTGTCGGCATACCCGCGACAGATACCTTTGAATCGTAGTTGATGTTATAAGCCTTCTTGGGCTTGAGCCAGGTCGTATTACCTCTGCCCTTGATTTTCTTGACGGGAGTGTTTTCGATCTTGCCGTCAGGCGTAATAATCACGCCTGTAGCCTTAGAGTTGTTCGACTTATTCTCGTTGAGGTAAGGAATGAGATCCTTTGTGCTGTTGACATACACAGCCGCCTCAGCGCTCGACTTAGCGAAAGCAAGAGAATATTTCGCCTCTCCGGCGGTCACGTTATATACAGAGCTTGTCTTGTAATCGAACCGGACGCACTCTCCCCCGCCGATTTCGGTATTACCGAGCTTTACCGCATAGGGATAAGCGTTGTAGATATCGACCTTGGAGCTGTCCGCGCAGGACGGAAGAAAGAAATACTTTTTGGAGGGATTGACCTCCTCACCATCCTCATTGGTCTCACTCTGCCAGAGCAGCCACGCTTCGCCGTCATCCGAGGACAAAACGCCGTGAGCGTAAAGACCCTCGCTGAGAGTAAACGCGGTGGGAGCCGATTTGACCTCCTCAGCGCTTACGGGAAGAGCGGCAAACAGAGAAGCCACCATAAGAGCGGAAATAATTAAACAGATTAACTTTTTCATAACGAACCTCCTTTAAAGGCGCTTTTTTTAATTTTAACATATAAATTTAATAAATGCCAGCAAAAAATACTCACAAAATTAAAAAATAATACTTTACTTTTATAAATTTTCGTGTATAATATAAAAGAACACGGGGGTATAGCTCAGTTGGTAGAGCGCTTGGTTCGCATTCAAGAGGTCAGCGGTTCGAATCCGCTTATCTCCACCACCGCCGCCCGAAGATTTCTTCGGGCGGCATTTCTATTATATTAACATCCCGACAAATCGAAATATATAGGTGATGATAAAATGATAAATAAACTATTTGAAAAACTATCCGAATTTGATCAGGTCGAGGCAATCGCGCTC
>CACYDB010000101.1 GCA_902773035.1 uncultured Ruminococcus sp.
TGTGGCGGATGAAGGGAGCAAAAGCGCTGTGCAAAATAAGGAGTTGAAGGAGTGGTTTTAACCACGACGCGCAACGACTATATTTTGTACCGGAAATACAGAAAAAACCGTTAATTAGCTTTTTAAAGCAGAAGGAATGGTAAAGCTATGTATAAAAAAATCATCTCCGCTCTGCTTATCGTAATTATGGCGTGCTCACCGTTTGTTATGCCTGTTTTCTCGGCTGACACAAAGACCGATGAGTACAAAAAGAAGATAAGCGAGCTACAGGAAAAAGAAAGAAAATATCAGGCTCAGCTCAGTCAGACTAAGTCCGATATCAAAAACAAGGAGGCTTACAGTGAAACGCTCGTAAGCCAGATAGGCGTTCTCAGCACGGAAATCAGTTCCTCTCACGCTCAGATTGAAAAGCTCAACGTCAATATTTCCAAGAAGCAGAAGTCAATCAAGGACGCTAACAAGAAGATTGAAACTCAGATGAACGCCCTCAAAAAGCGTATCAGAACTATCTATATGGCGGGCGGAACCTCCGACCTCGAGATCATCCTCGGCGCGAAGGACTTTTCCGACTTCCTCGATAAGTTTGAGCTCGTGCGTACTCTCTCGGACTACGACAAGCAGCTTATCGACAAAATCAAGGCTCAGCTTGAGGTTATCAAGGACGAGAAAAAGGAGCTTGAGGAGGAGAAGTCAGAGGTTGAGAAAACCGAGAAAACTCTCCAGAGCAAGCAGAATAAGCTCTCTAATCTGCTTGAGGAAAACAAGAGCGTCCTCGCGGAGCTTTACGACGATCAGGACAGCGCTCAGGCGCTTTTGAATAACGCTTCATCTCAGGAATCGGAGATCCAGAATCAGCTCTCCGCATATCAGAAGCGTCAGGAGGCGGCTCGTAAGGCGGCTCAGACCGTTACTCCGACTCCGACCGCTCCCGCAAATACACGCAGATACACTTCCTCCGGCGGTTCAGGCGGCTCAGGCGGTGGCTCGGGAAGCTCAGCGAGCTTCAGCGTATCTCCCTCGGGCTTTACATGGCCTGTTCCCGGATTCTACTACGTAATTTCTCCGTTCAATGAGAACCGCGGTTACAGCCATAAGGGCATCGACATCGCGGGCGGCGGAATAATGGGCGCGACAGTCGTCGCGGCGTCCGGCGGTACGGTTATCGCCAGCAACAATTCCTGCTCTCACAACTTCGGTAAGTCCGGCTCATGCGGCTGCGGCGGCGGTTACGGCAACTATGTCCTTATCGCTCACGCCAACGGCAAGTCTACTATGTACGGACATCTTTCCTCGGCTGCGGTTTCCACAGGCGCGAACGTTAGCAAGGGACAGACAATAGGCTTTGTAGGCTCAACAGGCTGGTCAACAGGCGCGCACCTACACTTTGAGTGCCGTTCGGGCGGCTCGCCTTACAATCCGATGAGCGAATATTAAAAGTTACGGGCGGCTCTCTGAGCCGCTCTTTCTTCAGCTAATCTTCAGATTAACGCGTTATAATGTTTACAGAAACCTACAGAGGAGGAATTTTTGTGAAAACATTTACAAAAGCTTTATGCTTAACACTTTCAATCTGCGTTATAATCTCCGCCTTCGTGGCGGGAGCCTTCAGCGCCTCGGCAAATTACGGCGACGATTTGCGCCGCGCCGATATCAAGAACGCTGTTTCCGAGGGTACCGATACAAACAAATACTATTTCTATATGCCTGAGGAGTGGCGCAATACCTATAACGACGCCTACGACGGCAAGAGCCTTTCCTCATGCGTTGCGGGCATCTTCTGGTGGAGCGGTACCGCGAATTGCGATGAATACTACAAGACTCTCGGTCAAAAAAGCTGGCCGGGCTACGTTATTACGGAAAAAGAGGTCGGCGACGAGAATATCTTTATTGCCCGCTGTCCCAAGGACGTAGAAAACATAATCTTCAACAACGCTGTTGACGGCGGCGAGGATCAGTATGACGAAAAGTATCTGAAAGCGAATCAGACAGTAAATATTTACTGTGGGTCACGTTATCCCGAGGATGACGAATTCGGCTTCTATCCGAACGGCCTTGACAGTATGGACAATATGATTTATGTCTGCAATACAAACTATGAGCCCACAACGAGCGAGCTTACTAAGGAAACCGTTAAGGGAGAGTGGTTCTATTACTACGGCGGCGGTAAGTACGGCTATTTAAAAACTCTCGCCGAGGCTCAGGCTAACAACGCCGTGTTCTCAGGCGGAAAATTCCCCGAGCTGACCGGTAAGTCTGCCGAAAACGACACTCCTAAGGTTACTCCCGTTCAGCCTAAGGTGACCGTTAAGGCTAAAAATACGATGAAGGTCAAGGCGAAGAACGTAACAGTCAAGGCTTCCAAGCTCAAAAGTAAAAAGTATACGTTCAAGGCGTTCACCGTCACAAAGGCTAAGGGAAAGGTAAGCTACGCCAAGGTCAGCGGCTCCAAGGCTCTGAGCGTCGGCAAAAAGGGTAATATAACAGTCAAAAAGGGTACGAAGAGGGGTTCGTACACGATAAAGGTAAAAATCACCGCAAAGGGCAGCTCAAAGTATTTATCTAAGAGCGTGACCAAGAAGGTGAAGGTGAAAGTGAAATAAACATTTTTCAAAATCCCCCTGCATATACTTTAGGGTAATATGCAGGGGGTAATTTTATGCTTACGGCGCTCACAATCAACAACATTCATTATGATAAACGCTACATTAATTTTTTATCGAAGCTTCGTGGCAATTCAATCCGAACCGAGATCAAGTCGGCGCGCGGAGTTGTGCTGCGGCATATTATCTTGGATAAACGCCGCGACCGAATCGACTGGGAGCTTCTCGACAGCATTATCGGCGCTCAGCGCAACCATCTTATCTGCTCCGACAGTATCATTCTTCCGCGTGAGCTGGGGTTCAGACGCTTTGACGACTCGTATTTCCGTTCCTTACTCTCGCTGAATATGTCGCTTCATATCATCTCCAAGCTCAAAAACAAGCTCGATTTAAGCTACGCGCTTTTTGACCCCGAGGGCGACTGGAGCGCGTATATCGGAGGATTCGCGCGATACTGCGGCGATGTAACCGTCATATCCGACAAGCCCGATAAATACGCTGATGTCATCTCTGAAATCGCCGATGAAACAGGGGCACAGGTCAAGCTCAGCTCAAACCGCGACAGGCTTCTGAATACAGATTTCATTACAGCTCCCGCTCAGATACGCGAGCCTCTTTGTCTGAGAGGCGACGCAGTAGTCCTCACGGGCAGGGCTCCGACTGTCTGCCTGCCCGGACAGGTGTATTTTGATTACCATTTCCGTATGCCGAATATGTTCGACAGGATAAAGCCCGCCGAGCTGAGCGAGGTCTACTTTTCCGCGGCGCTCTTTACGAAAGCCCGTCAGTATGAGCTGGGCTCGATCGTCCCGACGGCGTGCTACAACTACTCATCCTCGCAAACTCCGCGCTCAATGTGCGATTTTCTTATGAATAAAGCAGGCTGAATGCCGAATTTTGCTTGACATCCACCATCAAAAAAACTATAATAATATAATGTGTAATAATATGTAATTTAATAATAAAGGATGTATTAGTATGAAAAAGATATTAATGACAGAAGAAACTCTTCGTAATCTTGAAAATGAGCTCAAATATCTCAAGGGCGAGAAGCGTAAGGAAATGGCTGAGAAAATCAAGCTTGCCCGTTCCTACGGCGACCTTTCCGAGAACAGTGAGTATGATGACGCTAAGAACGAGCAGGCTATTATGGAGGCTCGTATCCGCGACATCGAGTCTACGCTCAAAAACTACGAGCTTATCGACGAGAACGACGACAGCTCAGAGCAGGTTCGCCTGACATCACGCGTTAAGGTCGAGATGATCGCTACAGGCACAACACGCGAGTTCAAGATCGTCGGCGTTAACGAGATCAATCCCGCCGAGGGTAAAATCTCCGACGAGAGTCCCGTAGGCTCCGCGCTTATGGGTCACGTTGTCGGCGACGTAGTCGAGGCTGACGCTCCGAGAGGCTCTGTCGCTATGAAGATTCTTGAGATAGGTAAGTAATTCAGGTAAATAAAGGGGAATATCAAAATGGCTGAAAATAAGCAGATTCAGATTTCAAGCGATCCCGTCAAGGCGAGATACGACAAGCTTGAAATTTTAAAGGATATGGGACGTAATCCGTTTGAGGTTACGACATCAGACCGCGACACTACCTGCGCTGAGATTTCCGAGCGCTTTGAGGAGCTCGAGAACAAGACGGTTGTTATCGCGGGACGCGTTATGTCCAAGCGTGGCAAGGGCAAGGTTACATTCCTTGACGTTCACGACCTCACGGGCAAAATGCAGGTGTTCGCTAAGCGCGACGATCTCGGCGAGGATGAGTACGCTATCCTCAAGCGCTGGGATATCGGCGATATTGTCGAGGTCAAGGGCTTTGTGTTCAAGACTCAGATGGGCGAGGTGAGCGTTCACGCTCAGGAGGTAAAGCTCCTTTCAAAATCGCTCCAGCCGCTTCCCGAGAAGTATCACGGTCTTACAAATACAGACCTGCGCTATCGTCAGCGCTATACCGACCTTATTATGAATCCCGACGTTAAGGATACATTTATCAAGCGTTCAAAGATTATCAGCACGATCCGCCGTTTCCTCGACGAGCAGGGCTTTATGGAGGTTGAAACTCCGATGCTCGTATCTAACGCGGGCGGCGCTGCGGCAAGACCGTTTTTCACTCACTTCAACGCTCTTGACGAGGACTTGAAGCTCAGAATTTCGCTCGAGCTTTACCTCAAGAGACTGATTGTCGGCGGACTTGAGAAGGTCTACGAAATCGGCAGAGTTTTCCGTAACGAAGGCGTAGACACACGTCACAACCCCGAGTTCACGCTTATGGAGCTCTATCAGGCGTATACAGATTACAACGGAATGATGGACTTAACCGAGAGAATGTTCCGCCACATTGCCAAGGAGGTCACAGGCTCCGAGCAGGTAAAATACGGCGAGCATGTTATCGACTTTTCAAAGCCGTTCGAGCGTATCACTATGGTTGACGCTGTCAAGAAGTACGCCGAGGTTGACTGGAATGAGGTTAAGGACACCGCCGAGGCTAAGGCTATCGCGGACAAGCTCCACGTTGAGTATGAGGATCGTCACGAGAAGGGCGACATTCTCAGCCTTATCTTTGAGGAATACGTTGAGGAGCACCTGATTCAGCCGACATTCGTAATGGATCACCCGATTGAGATTTCACCGCTTACAAAGAAAAAGCCCGATAACCCGGACTACGTTGAGCGTTTTGAGATGTTTATCAACGGCTGGGAGATGTGCAACGCGTACTCCGAGCTTAACGACCCGATTGATCAGCGTGAGCGATTCAAGGCTCAGGAAGCGCTTCTGGCTCAGGGCGACGACGAGGCTAATACCACAGACGAGGACTTCCTCAACGCCCTTGAAATCGGTATGCCTCCCACAGGCGGTATAGGCTACGGCATTGACAGACTGGCGATGATTATGACCGATTCGCCTGCTATCAGTGACGTTATCCTGTTCCCGACAATGAAAACCTTAGATAAGTAACACCCCAAAACCCCAGTGTTTATGCGGGTTTTGAGTGTTGCAATGTCTCGGATTTACGCCATTTACGCCAAACGGTGCAGAAAGTTGTGCAGGGCGAAACAATCGCATATTTTAATGAATTTGACCTTGATGGATTCGTTTTCATCAAGGTCATTTTTTACTTGACGGATAGACAAAATCAGGCTGAAATGATATAATGACATAAAGATAAATCGAAATTTACCCTAAATTGCGGCATTGTTAATTTGCGTTGCTTGCGGCAATGCACCTATGGATGGTATCATGACTGCGAAAGGAGGCTTTTGCCATGTTAAGTGAAAACATTAAAACGATCAGAAAAGCAAAAGGTCTTACACAACA
>CACYDB010000102.1 GCA_902773035.1 uncultured Ruminococcus sp.
GTATCTTCTCTTAATCTACCTACCGAGATAGCCATACCGCCCTCGAGAGTTCTCGCGGTTTTGATCTGCGGCTGATCAGGCTCGGTGAAGTAGTGTAAAAACTGTTTCGGAGCGCTCGGAAGATTGAGCTCCTGAGCTCTGCCCTTATAGCTTTCCCATACCTTGATAACCTCGTCAACTGTTGGAGCCTTATCCTTAAAGGACATAAACACAGCGGCTGTATGACCGTCGGATACAGGAACTCTGAGGCACTGTGAGGTGATGCTTATATCTGTATTATTGACAATTTCGCCGTTTTCAATCTTACCCCAGATTTTGAGAGGCTCTTTCTCGGATTTCTCCTCTTCTCCGCCGATATACGGAATAAGGTTATCTACCATCTCGGGCCATGTGTTGAAGTTCTTACCGGCGCCTGAGATAGCCTGGTATGTACAAGCGAGTACCTTATTAACGCCGAGCTCCTTAAGAGGATGAATAGCGGGAACATAGCTCTGGAGCGAGCAGTTTGATTTAACGGCAACAAAGCCTTTCTTTGTGCCGAGACGCTTACGCTGAGCTTCAATAACAGCGAGATGATCCGCGTTGATCTCGGGGATAACCATGGGCACATCGGGTGTGAAGCGGTGAGCCGAGTTATTGGAAACAATAGGACACTCAGCCTTTGCGTAAGCTTCCTCAAGAACTTTGATTTCATCCTTGGGCATATTTACGGCGCAGAAGCAGAAGTCTACCGTAGCGGCAACCTTCTCAACCTCGGAAGCGTCCATAATAGTAATGTCCTTGACCTGCTCGGGCATCGGATCGCTGAGAAGCCAGCGGTTCTCCATAAGCTCTCCGTATTTTTTGCCTGCTGAACGAGTGCTGGCGGCGAGAGTTGTGATATCAAACCATGGATGTTTATCAAGAAGAAGCAGAAATCTCTGTCCGACCATACCCGTGGCGCCGATTACGCCTACTTTGTATTTTTTCATTTTGATTCCTCCACAATATTACAATTTTTTAAGAATAGTTGTAACTTGGCTGAAAATAAGATATTATATGTATATAATACAAAGCCAAACTACTCTACTTTAACATATAATATACCATTATCAGAAAATAATGTCAATAATTTATCATACCTACGAAGGTGATTTTTTTGAAAACAAGTGATTTTTATTACGATTTACCAAAGGAGCTTATCGCCCAGACCCCTGTTGAGCCGAGGGACAGCTCAAGGCTTCTTCTCCTCGACAAAAACAGCGGCGCGATAGATCACAAGCATTTTTATGATATAATTGATTATCTCGAGGAGGGTGACTGCCTTATCGCCAATGACTCAAGAGTTCTGCCTGCGAGGATTTTCGGCACAAAGCTTGATACGGGAGCGAATGTTGAGTTCCTGCTATTAAAGCAAATCAGAGGAAACCGCTGGGAAACCCTATGCAAACCGGGTAAAAAAGCTAAGCCGGGCGTAAAATTCAGCTTCGGCGACGGCATAATGACTGCAGAGGTCGTAGAGGTCAAGGAGGACGGCAACAGGATAGTTGATTTTGACTGCGACGAGAATTTCTTCGCCACGCTTGACAAAATCGGTCAGATGCCTCTCCCCCCTTATATCACCGAAAAGCTTGAAAACAAAGAGAGATACCAGACAGTCTACTCTCACGAGCTCGGCTCAGCCGCCGCTCCTACAGCGGGACTCCACTTTACCACCGAGCTTATGGATAAAATCAGAGCCAAGGGTATAAAAATCGGATATGTAACCCTGCACGTAGGTCTCGGAACCTTCCGACCTGTAAAGGTTGACGACGTTACCAAGCATAAAATGCACAGCGAGCATTATGAGATACCTCAGGAAACGGTTGATATAATAAACGAAACACGCAAAAACGGTAAGAGAGTAATCGCCGTAGGCACAACCTCCTGCCGCACACTTGAAAGCGTAGCGACTCAGTTCGGTGAAATAAAGGCTTGCGACGGCTGGACTGATATATTTATTTATCCGGGATATGAGTTCAAGGTACTCGACGGACTTATCACTAATTTTCACCTGCCTGAAAGCACTCTGATTATGCTGGTCTCAGCGTTCGCGGGCTTTGACAATATTATGAACGCGTACAAAACCGCGGTTGAGCAGAAATACAGATTTTTCTCATTCGGCGACGCGATGATGATAGTTTAGAGGTGATTTCTTTGTTTATGATTATAAAAAAAGAAAATAACGCGCGCCGCGGAGTTATAAACACCGTTCACGGAACTGTTCAGACACCCGCGTTTATGAACGTCGCTACCTGCGGCGCGATCAAGGGCGCCTTATCCGCATTTGATTTAAAAAATGTAAAGTGCCAGATTATGCTCAGCAACACCTATCACCTCCATCTCCGCCCGGGAGATGAGAAGGTCAGGGTTCTCGGCGGACTGCATAAATTCACGCGCTGGGACGGACCTATCCTTACCGACAGCGGCGGATTTCAGGTCTTTTCCCTCGCGAAACTTAGAAATATCACCGAGGACGGCGTAACCTTCAACTCACATATTGACGGTCATAAGGTCTTTATGACGCCCGAAATGAGTATGAGAATCCAGTCAAATCTCGGCTCAACGATCGCTATGGCATTTGACGAATGTGTCGAAAACCCTTCCCCCTACGATTACACAAAACAATCCTCAGAGCTGACTTACCGTTGGCTTAAGAGATGTAAAGCCGAGCTTGAAAGGCTCAACAGTCTTGACGATACAATCAATAAGAATCAGGCGCTCTTCGGAATCAATCAAGGCGGCACATACAAGGATTTAAGAGTTGAGCATATGAAAAAAATCGCTGAGCTTGATTTACCCGGCTACGCGATAGGCGGACTTGCCGTCGGCGAGGAAACAGAGGTTATGTACGAGATAATCGACGAGGTCGAGCCGTATATGCCCGAGAACAAGCCCAGATACCTCATGGGAGTCGGAACGCCTGTCAATATTCTCGAAGCCGTTCACAGAGGTGTAGATATGTTCGACTGTGTTATGCCGAGCAGGAACGCGCGTCACGGTCATCTGTTCACCTACAGCGGAATCAGAAATATTATGAACGCCAAATATGAGCTTGACGAATCGCCGATTGACGAAGAATGTGACTGTCCTGTATGCCGAAGCTTCTCCAGAGCGTACTTAAGGCACCTGATGAAAGCAGGAGAAATGCTCGGAATGAGGCTTTGCGTTATGCACAATCTCTACTTCTATAATAACCTTTTTGAAAGGATCCGTGACGAGCTTGACAACGGAACCTTTGAAAAATTCTACAAAACATACAGAGAAAGACTGAACATAAGGATATAATTGTACACAGATACAACTTGAAAGATTAGTAAATATCTGTTATAATAAAATTTGGAGTAATTTTAGAAAGGATTTTTAATCATGAATTTACAGGTTTTAGACGCTGCTTCCGCGCAGCAGGGCGGCGGCAACTCAATGATACTGATGATTGTAATTTACGTTGCAATCTTCGCGGCGCTTTATTTCTTCCTCATCAGACCTAACTCAAAGAAAAAGAAAGA
>CACYDB010000103.1 GCA_902773035.1 uncultured Ruminococcus sp.
CCGTGGAGTCGACGACCGTTACCGAGGCGACCACCGAGACCACACAGCCCGTTGAAACCACGTCTCCCGCGAACGAGACTACCGAGGCTCCCTATGAGACGGGAGATATAAACCTCGACAGAAGCGTCAACGTCAAGGACGCTACGCTGCTCCAGATGTATCTCGCCAATCTCAAAACCCTAAGCGAGCTGCAGCTCAGCCTGTCGGACGTCAACCGCGACGGAAAAATAAATATAAAAGACGCGACGGTTATTCAGAAAATCGCCGCGAAGCTGATATAACAAAGGAGCCGTCGAAACGGCTCCTTAATTTATTATTTAACTTTCTTACTCTTTACCTTGCTCCATTTTGACTTGAACTTCGTTCCGTTAAACGAGCGGAAGGTTCTGACTCTGACGTAGTATTTCTTGCCGCTTTTGAGCTTTTTGACGGTAGTTTTCGTTTTAGTCGCCTTATTGATGTTGACGGTCTTGACGTTCTTCTTGAATTTCTTTGACGTGCTGCACTGAACTATATAACCCGAGCTATTCTTCTTAACCTTTTTCCACTTGATAGTCAGCGATTTTTTGCCCGCCTTGACCGACGTGATCTTAGTCGCCGCGGGAGTTGCCGCCTTAGAGCTTACTTTAATTGTTACCGCCTCATATCCGCTGTTGCCCGTATAGGCGACGGCGTAATTATATGTATACGGCGTCTGAACATATTGTGTGCCTTTCATTGTCGTCGGATAGGGCGATGTATCGTTGCTTGAGCCGCTCCAGTAATAACTCGTTATAGTCGGACTGAAGCTCGAGCCCGACGCCAGCCATGAGCTGAAATCATAGTTTGTTCCCGACGGATTAAACGCTCCGAGCGCAAATGTAGGATTGAAGCTCGCGACCTTTGAATTAGTAAATTTACCCTTGGAAATCTTTATGTTTCCGCCGCCGAACTGCATAAGCGCGAACATATACGTCGTCTCAAAGCTTCCGCCGTTAATATAGAGCTTACCGCCCGCGCATGACGCGCCTACATGGTCGCCGAGAAAATATCCGCCGTTTACAACGCAGATTCCGCCGCCGACGTGAAGTCCCGCGGGATTATTCTGACCTGTGCTCGCTCCGTAGTAAACGCCGCTGTTGATCGTGAGCTTGCCGCCCGTAATCTGAACAGCTCCCGCGCCGTATGAGCGAACGCTCGGTTTATTCTTGCTCGCCTTTGAGTCCTTTAAAACAACATTCGCTCCCGCAACCTGAAAAACGGTGAGGTTAGCTGTGGCGTTCTGAACGGTATGACCGTTAAAATCAATGGTAAAGTTACCCTTTGTCAGCGGACATACAGCGTGACCGTCGGTGCTCTCAAGCTCGGGATCGTTAAGCGTCATATCGTTTCCGATCTTATAATTTCCGGGGCCGAAGCCCTTACTCTTCCAGTTCAGATTTCTGAGCTGCTCGGGAGTTGTAATCGTAATTGTCTTTGCCTCAGCCGTGACGGAGCCGAATACCCAGAACGGCACCGCGATCGTAACGGCGAGTAAAAGAACAATCACAAATCTCATACTCTTTTTTAGTGTAATTTCCTTCATAATCTTTCCTCCTCCGCGGGATTATACAAATAATATTACTTTGATTTACCGCTTGCGACAAAATTTCGTCGCAAATTTACTTTCCCTGTTCCTCAAGGATTTCCGCGATAAGCTCACGCTCGTCCATATGATGCTTCACTCCGCGGATTTCCTGATAATCCTCGTGACCCTTGCCCGCGAGAACGATAATATCTCCGTCCTGAGCGTTCTCGATACAATATCTGATAGCGTCCTTGCGGTTTGGAACGACAACATACTTACCGTCGGTCTTGTGAATACCGACCTTGATGTCCTCGATGATGTCCATAACGTCCTCAAAGCGACTGTTATCCTCGGTGATTACGCTCAGATCCGAGAGCCTGCCGCTTGTTTCGCCCATCTCATAACGGCGAACCTTGGGACGATTTCCGCCCGCTCCGAAAAGCGTGATCAGTCTGTTCGGATTGTACTGACGAAGCGTTGTAAGCACGTTTTCCATAGAGAGCGCGTTGTGCGCGTAGTCAATGAGCAGGGTGAAGTTGCCGGGTACGGGCACGATCTCAACTCTGCCCTTGACCGCGACGGTCTTAAGACCCTCAAGGATCGCCTCGTCGTCAATGCCCATATTCGCGCATACTCCTATTGCGCTGAGCGCATTGTATACGCTGAAATGACCGGGGATAGCGACGTCAACGTCCATCTGACGCTTACCGCTGAGCTTAAACTGAACGCCGAGGAAGCCGGGCTTAGAGAGCAGCTTGTCGTCGGAAGCTCTGAAATCGGCTTTCTCGTCAAAGCCGAAGGTCTCGATCTCGCAGGTAGCGTCCTTGGTGATTTCCTGCCATTTCCCGTCGTCAATATTGATAATGCCCTTCCTGCATTTTTTGAACAGCATAGCCTTGCACTCGAGGTATTCCTCCATATCCTTGTGCTCGGCGCCGCCGATATGGTCGTGAGAGAAGTTTGTGAATACGCCGTAGTCGAAGTCGATCGCGTCAACTCTGTGCCATTTAAGTCCGATCGACGAAGCCTCGATGATCATAGCCTTACAGCCCGAGTCAACCATCTCGCGCATAGCCTTCTGGACCTCATAGCTCTCGGGAGTGGTGTTATTGGTTTTTATCAGCCTGTCCCCGATAATAATGCCGAGCGTACCGACGGTGCCGCTCTTGATCCCGGCGCATTCGAGGATTCGCTTTATCATCGCGACAGTCGTAGTCTTTCCCTTTGTTCCTGTGATCGCGATGGTGGTGAGCTCCTTCGCGGGATTTGAGAAGAACTCCGCGCTGATGTAGGCGAGGGACTTCCTTGTATCGTCAACCTTTATCACCGCCGCGTTGCCGCTTACGTCTACGTCGTCGCTGACAATGAGCGCCGCAGCGCCCTTATCGACCGCCTCCTGAGCGTATTTATGTCCGTCCGAGTTGTAGCCCTTCAGACAGACAAAGGCGCAGCCCTTTTCGACCTTGCGCGAATCGTATACGATGTCGGAAATTTCAACGTCCGCGCCGCCGCTTATAATCTGATATTCGGTATTGCTGAGTATTTTTTCAAGCTTCATAACGCACCTCCGAAGGTTATTA
>CACYDB010000104.1 GCA_902773035.1 uncultured Ruminococcus sp.
AGGAAGTTCTGCTTATCAGGATCTTCATCGTTGTATTCATCGCTATCTCGGCGTTTATCGCTATCTATCAGACTCAGAGCCAGAATGAGAGCGTTAAGTTCATCGCTCAGCTTATGGGCGTATCGTGGGGAGCTCTGGCGGGAGCGTTCCTCGCGCCGTTCCTCTACGGTCTTTACTGGAAAAAGACTACAAAGCTCGCCTGCTGGGTAAGCTTCATCTTCGGAGCGGGAATTATGCTTCTCAACCTGTTCTTCCGCGATATGTTCCCCGTATTCCTGCAGTCGCCCATCAACTGCGGCGCGTTCGCAATGCTCGCGGGACTTATCATCGTTCCCGTTGTGAGCCTTATCTCTCCGAAGCCCGAGAAGGAGTTTGTCGACGACGCGTTCGCGTGTTACGAAAAACGAGTTCCCGCGGCTCAGAAGCGTTCGCTGGATTAATAAAAGATTATATAAAGAAATCGGAGCCGTTGCAGCGGCTCCGATGTTTTTTACCTGTATTATTTTGTTGTCGGGCTTTTCTTCCTTACAAGTCCTACGCAGACGATCAGCGCTACTACGTAGAGCGCGAGGGTCGCGATGAGGATGTAGTCGTAAACTCCGCCCGAGGCTCCGAGGATGAGGGCTGACATATTGTTGCCCGTGATACCCGCTACAGCCCACGCTGAGAGCGCCAGACCGTGAATCTTACTGATCTGCTCCATACCGAATCTCTCGGATAAAAGCGCGGGAAGCGTTGAGAATCCGCCGCCGTAGCCGAGGTTAACAACGAGCAGGAGAGTGATTACGATAACCGCAAAGACGATCGACGCGCCGCCGTTTGTGATAGCGAAGGGAATAAGCGCCGCCGCCGTGATAGCGATACAGCTTGCGAAGATTATCTTGTAGACCGTATTTCTCTGCTTCATCTTGTCGGAGATCGTCGAGTAGCCGATACGTCCGAGAGCGTTTGCCGCCGCGGTGATCGAAGGAATGACCGCGATAGCCACAGCGCCGGCGCCGAATACGATCTCGAGAATCTGTTTCTCGTAGGAGATAAGCGCCAGACCGCAGTGAATGTTGATGAAGAACATCAGCCAGATTCCGAGGAACACTCTGTTCTTGAACATCGACAGAGGCTTGAAGCTGTCGTTAGCCTCGTCCGACTCAACCCAGCCGTCAGGCTTCTTGAGCAGGAAGTGACCGAGCATCATCATTACAAAGTATACTCCGCCGAGGATGTAGAACATCCAGGTGATGTCGAGATTCTTCTGAATAAGCTCCATAAACGGAGTCGCGATCGCTTTGGCAAGTCCGAAGCCCATGATCGAGATACCCGTCGCGAGTCCCTTGTTCTCCGAGAACCAGAGCATAAGAGTCTTGACAGGCGTCAGATAACCGATGCCGAGACCGATTCCCATAATACAGCCGTAGCATACGAAAATTCCGATCAGCGCCACAATGCCCGTGGTGAACTGAATGAAAAGTCCCGTGCCGATCATACCCGTCGTGAAGCACAGACAGCTGATGAGCGACGATTTGTGAATGTCCTTCTCAACCATCTTGCCCGCGAACGCGGCTGACATTCCGAGGAAGAATATCGCGAGCGAGAATGCCCAGCCCACCGCTGAATCGGTCATACCGATCCTCTCGGCGATCGCCTGCTTAAAGGTCGACCAGCAGTAAACAGTACCGATCGAGCAGTGAATCAGCAGCGCGGGGATTGCCGCGCGCATCCATTTGTTGTTTAAAAACTGCATTTCCAATACCCCTTTTAAACCTTATTATATAAAGTATAAACGAACAAGCTGATTATACCACATTTTCGGAAGTGACATCAATCTGCAAAAAATAGAGTTTAAATGCGATTTTTAAGCTTTTTATATGTAAAATATACATTTTGAGGGCTATAATTCCAATACGCAAAAATGTTTCAAAGCTTTTAATTCCTTAATGAAATTATTAAGAATTCTTTAATTCTCTATAAGAAAAAATAACAAGAATTTAACCCCTTTAGGCATATTTTGAAAGAATAACCAAAAGTACGGAGTAAACTCATACAAGATTACTAAATTAGGTTACATTTTCCGAATACGTATTGACAACGGCGTAAATATGGGGTATTATTTTGTTGGTTGAAATTGTGGTGTAATGTGTGATGTACCACTATAGATTGTGCTTTTCTTACATTTTTGTAACCGTTTTATCGGCGTGTTACGGGCATTGGAAGGATAAAGAAGGCATAATCGGTTACAATATTATAATAATAGTTTTGTATACGATATATGGAATTTGGAGTGTGCCAATTTGGAAAAATACGTAATCAACGGCGGTAAAGCGCTTGACGGCGAAGTAGTCATCAGCGGCGCCAAGAACGCGGCTGTCGCGATTATCCCCGCGGTAATCCTTTGCGACGAGCCCTGCAGAATCGAAAACATACCCAATATCAGCGACGTATCTCTCATCGGAAGAATCCTTCAGGAGATGGGCGCTGAGGTAAAAAGAATAAATAAGTCTACATTATCAATCGACCCCACCAAGATCAATTCTTATCAGGCAACGTCTGATATGGTGAGGGGTATGCGCGCGTCATACTATCTTTTAGGCGCTCTGCTCGGCAGATGTCATATGGCTAAGGTATGCCTGCCCGGCGGATGTAACTTCGGCGCTCGTCCGATCGACCTTCATCTCAAAGGCTTCGCGGCTATGGGAGCCCGTCACGAGCTCGTTAACGGCGCGATCATCGACGTAAAGGCTGACAGAAAGCTTCAGGGCAGCCACATTTACCTCGACTTCGCTTCCGTCGGCGCGACAATCAATATTATGCTCGCCGCTGTTAAGGCGGAGGGTCAGACCGTGATCGAGAACGCCGCGCGTGAGCCGCATATCGTTGACCTCGCGAACTTCCTCAACTCAATGGGAGCTCAGATCAGAGGCGCGGGTACAGATACTATCAAGATCCGCGGAGTTGAATTCCTCCACGGCGTAACATATTCGATCATTCCCGACCAGATCGAAGCGGGAACATATATGTGCGCGGCAGCCGCTACACGCGGACGCGTGCTCGTAAATAACGTAACACCCAAGCACCTTGAGTCAATCACCGCCAAGCTTCGTGAGATCGGCTGTGAGATCAAGGAGTTTGACGAGGCGGTGCTCGTAGACGCGTCAAAGCGTCCGCTCAACCGCTGTAATATAAAGACAATGCCTCACCCGGGCTTCCCGACTGACTGCCAGCCCCAGTTCGCGACCTTGCTCGCGACGGTTGACGGCACGTCCATCATCAACGAGAGCGTATGGGATAACCGTTATCAGTACGTTTCCGAGCTCACCCTTATGGGCGCTCACATCTCGGTTGAGGGCAGACTGGCTATCATCGAGGGCGGCTCAAAGCTGACCGCGGCTCCCGTAAAGGCTACCGACCTGAGAGCAGGCGCGGCTATGGTGATCGCAGGTCTCTGCGCCGAGGGCACAACAGAGGTAACTTCTATCCAGTACATCGAGCGAGGCTATGAGAACCTCATTGACAAGCTCAGAAATCTCGGAGCCGATATCAAAAAGGTTTACTACGAGAATCCCGCGGACAGAAGTCTCAGAGCATAAATCAAAGCGTTGCGAAAGCAACGCTTTTCTTAGTTGTAAGTGATAAGTGATAAGTTGTAAGTCGTTTTTATCAAAAGATTGATTATATTCTAACCTTTGAATAATCGGGAGCGTAAATTATTAAACCGTTTTATCCTTAACAGTTCTTACCACTTACCACTTACCACTATGAACTAATAAGCCGTCGCAAAAGCGACGGCTTGTTTTATCTGATTGTAAATGTTATCTGCTTCATATTCA
>CACYDB010000105.1 GCA_902773035.1 uncultured Ruminococcus sp.
AATTAATTTCTAAAAAAGTATTGAAATACTGCGACAAATATGTTATCATATCATACGGACTGAAAAAAGTCCGTGGTATGCTGGTATAGCTCAGGCGGCAGAGCGCATCCTTGGTAAGGATGAGGTCGGCAGTTCGAGCCTGCCTATCAGCTCCATAGAAAACAGAGTAGTCACCCGACTGCTCTGTTTTCTTTTTTACGTTCAGAGATGAGAGGCAGGCTCGAAGCCGAGCGTTAAGAAAATGTGCCGGTGGCACATTTTTAGCGAGGAGCGTTGATGAAACGTAATCTCCTTACGTGAACCCCACAAGCGAGGTAGGTGTTTTCTAACATATTAAACCTCGCCTATCAGCTCCAATATTTATGATGATTCCCGAATGGCAATAAGAGCCTAGCACGGAGTCATCATTTTTTATATTGTAAAAGTCAGACCGCATCCCTTCTTCGTAAAATATCGTGAAAGGAAAAGCAGCTTTTAGGTCTTTAATGAAATTGATACAAATTCTGACGTGCCTCCCAAAGTATTTAAGCGTAGTAGTTTAACGACTATTGCGCTTTTTTATGTAGCTAAAAGATTAAGTCTGAAATCCTCGCGTACTTTGACAAATAGTGTCACAGAATGTAAAATAGTGAAAGAACAGTAAAAATCAGGGGGCATTAGAATGTCGCGATTTATTGCGTTTGACGTGGAAACGCCGAACCGTTACAACAACAGAATGAGCGCTATCGGAATCACCGTTATAGAGGACGGGGCTATTGCGGATGAGTTTTATTCCCTCGTTAATCCCGAGCAGCCGTTCGACGCGTTTAATACAGATTTATCGGGAATCGACGAGAGAATGGTTGCGAACGCGCCGAACTTTCCTCAGCTTTGGAAAGAGATAGAGCCGATTATGTCGAGCGGGTTGCTCGTCGCGCACAACGCCGTATTTGATATGAATGTTTTGAAAAAATGCCTGCGCGATTATCGGATAAACTGGAAGCCCTACGCCCGCTACACCTGCACCGTACAGCTCGGCAGGAGGCTTTACCCCGGGGTGAGCCACAGGCTGAATGATGACTGTGACCGCTTGGGTATCTGCCTGAATCATCATCAGGCTGACAGCGACAGCCGCGCCTGCGCCGAGATACTCCTGCGATACCTGAATCAAGGCGCTGACGTAAGGCAGTACATACGAACCTGTTCGTTTAATAAGTGATATTGCAAGGGAGTTTTGCGTTCGCAAGACTTCTTTGTTGCTTTTTCTCAAGGATTTTGTGCATACTTACTAATTACGAAGGGGAAAATATGGTGAATAATCTCCTACATAAATGTGACAAAAAGTGACATAATTTATGCAAGTGTGTTCATATTGCATAAATAAACAGAAATTTATGAAACAAAATTTGAAGAAGAGGCGATAAAATTGAAAACACTTTACAGGGCAAAATCAACTATTACGGTCTTGCTCACACTTATTTTGACGGTGAGCGCCGTTTCGGTCGCGCCGACGGTTAACGCCGCCGGCAACACATGGAATCCGAGCGCGGGCGTTTATGACATCAGCACGGAGGATGATTTATTCGCGTTTAAGGACTCGCTCGAAAACGGGCAGTACTATATAGGCGTTGAGGTGAATCTTCTCAGTGATATAAAAATCTCTGACGGCAGAACATACTATTCGCCGGATTTTTATAACAATGACGCTGAATTTTGCGGAGTGTTTAACGGCAACGGGCATACAATCTCCAATATTAATATTGTATCCGCGGACAATTTTATTGCTTCTTTTTTCCCTATGCTTGAGGACGCGACGATCAAAGATTTAACACTGGAAAATCTTACTATTGAAAACGGTGATATTCGTACCGCGGCTTTTGCGCCTGCAACATTCGGGGATGTAAAAATATTAAATTGTCATCTTGAGGGTGACTGCTTAATAAGAACCAAGCAGGATATAACAAACAATTGGAGCTTCCTGGGCGGATTTGTCGCCGATCAATTCAACGGCAATCTGGAAATCAAGGATTGTTCAACAGGCGAGAATGTACGTGTTGTAGGAGTGAATAATTCTTCTTACGGATATGTCGGCGGTATTCTCGGATATATAAGGAATGGCGGAACGAACACATTAGTCAGCAATTGCGTAAACAAAGCTTCCGTAGAATCATGCTATATCGCGAGCGGTATTGTCGGAACGGTAACTTCCGAATCCGCGAATCCCAATACGCTGAAAATTATTGATTGCGCCAACTATGGTCAGATTTCCGACAGCTCTAACGGAAACCGCGAGCAGATGATCGCGGGTATTTTATCCGAAAGCTTTCATGATTCCTCGGTGTACATTGACAGGTGCGTAAATCACGGCGACATTACGGTTAACGGACAAAGCGGTAATCCCAGCGGCGGAATCATCGGATACGCGGCTAACTGCGTTGTGCAAAATACATATAATACGGGAACCCTGACGGCTAAGAACGCGAATGCCCTGGGAGGTATCGTCGGTCAGTTCAGAACAGAACAAATCGAGATCCCTTCCTATATCGGAGGCACCGAAACGATCTACTATCCCGAACAATTCAACACATTGATGAACTGCTATAACACAGGCAATATTGTCGGCGGAAATTCAAACTATGTAGGCGGTGTTTGCGGTATTATTCAGGATGTCAGCTCCACATCGGGAAACTCCGTTATGATAAACGCGTATAACTTCGGAGCGATAAACGGAGGAGTAAAAGCCGGAAACGCCTGCGCCGAGATTCAGAGCACATCTGTTTCTAATATTTTTTCTCCCGAGGGAACACAGGCGGTAACGACAATTTCAGGCTATGAGATTTGTACCTCCGACTTAGGTTATTTTACCTCCGCGGACATAGACGGAACGGTTTATCCCGCGACTATGACAACAAATCAGAGCGAGAGCGTTTCAGGCGAACCTCTTAGCGGAAACCTGCTCCAAACGCTCAACAAATGGGTAAACGATAAAAACTCCGAGCTTGAAGCAAGCGGCGAGAGTTACCGCTATCTTACATGGAAAATGACTGACCCCGCTTCCGAGGACGGTTCAAAAGGCGTTACTGTCCACCCGATGTTCGGAGTTGAAGAAGTGAAAACGCTCAGGTTCCACGTTAATGAACCGGGTGCTGAGGACAGACTGTTCCGCGTATATAACGGCGACTCCTCCAAGGCTGAGGACGCCGCCGAATACACCTTAACAAAAGGCAAGGTTGAAGCCTTCTATGCAATTCCCTCCTTCGCCGAGGACGACTATGTTTTCGCCGGCTGGTATTACAACGCTGACAACGGAGCTTCCGACGGCGATACAGCCTTTAGCTTTGACAGCAGGGTCCCCGCGAACCTTACCGACGTTTACGCCCACTGGATTCCCGTAGGAAAGGTAGATAAGGCGGAGGATGACGACAAGGAGCTTCCCGAGGCTATGGGCGGCAAGTACCGCGGCTTTGAGCTCTTCGGCGTACAGATTCGTCCGGAGGATAAAACTGATATAAACTACGGT
>CACYDB010000106.1 GCA_902773035.1 uncultured Ruminococcus sp.
ACCTCAAAGCAGTGCTTCGAGGCTTCGGCGGAGGAGCTGTCCGTTACTGTCAACACTCAGCCCTGCGTATTTACGGCTGATCTGGCGGCGGCGAGAGCTGTTGTCGAGAAGGGCATAAAGCCCGACTGCGTAGCAGGCTTCTCGCTCGGAGAAATCGCGGCGATAGCCTTCAGCGGAATGTTATCGGATGAAGAAGCGTTTAAGCTCGTGTGCAGGCGCGGCGAGCTTATGGATAAGGCGGCTGTGAAGAATCCCGGAGCTATGCTCGCGGTTATGAAGCTTCCCTCTGAGAAGATCGAGGAAATCTGCTCACGCTTTGACAGTACATATCCCGTAAATTACAACAGTCCCGCTCAGACGGTTGTCGCTACAAAGGAGGAGAATGTCGAGGCTTTGACCGAGGCGTTCACCGAGGCTAAGGGCAGAGCTAAGAAGCTCGCCGTCAGCGGAGCGTTCCACTCTCCGTTTATGGCTGAGGCGGCTCAGGGACTTTATGAGTATATGGAGAACGTTGAGTTCGGCGATCCCGAGATTCCCGTCTACTCCAACTACACCGCAGAGCCCTACGGCAGCGGTTACAAGGAGCTCGTCAAGGCTCAGGTCGAGAACCCTGTACGCTGGCAGAAAATCGTAGAAAATATGGCGGCTGACGGCGTTGATACGATAATCGAGGTCGGCGTCGGCAAGACGCTCACAGGACTTATTAAGAGAATCAACCCCGATATAAAGGCTTTTAAGGTCGAGAATTTGTCAGACCTTGAGGCGCTTGAAGTTTAAAGGAGATACATATGGATTTTAAAGGCAAGACAGCCGTTATCACAGGCGGCTACAGCGGAATCGGCAGAGCTGTGTCCGAAAAGCTCGCTTCACTCGGCGCGGATATCGCTCTCGTAGGAATCGGCTCGGAGGACGATAAGAACGCCGCTCTGGAGTCTATCAAGGCTTTAGGCGTCAAGGTAAACGCCTATGACTGCGACGTCAGCGACTTTGCCGCGGGCGAGAAGGTTATCGCCGATATCATCAAGGAGTACGGCAAGATCGATATTCTCGTCAACAACGCGGGAATCACCCGCGACAAGCTTATGCTCAATATGCCCGAGGAGGACTTTGACGCTGTTATCAACGTTAACCTCAAGGGCGCGTTCAATATGACAAAGCACGTTTACAAGCCCTTTATGCGTCAGCGCTCGGGCAGGATCGTCAACCTCGCGAGCGTAGTCGGAATCAACGGCAACGCGGGTCAGGCTAACTACTCGGCGTCAAAGGCGGGACTTATCGGTCTTACAAAGTCGGTAGCGCGCGAGCTCGCGGCTAGAGGAGTTACGGTTAACGCTGTCGCTCCGGGATATATCGACACGGCTATGACTCAGGCGCTTTCGGACAAGGTCAAGGACGAGATCGCCGCGTCTATCCCGATGAAGCGCAGAGGACTTCCCGAGGACGTAGCGAATGTAATCACCTTCCTGTGCAGCGATATGGCTTCGTATGTTACGGGTGAGGTTATTCGTGTAGACGGGGGAATTGCTATGTAGCTTCTAGCCGGTGGTTAGTGGCTAGTGGCTAGTGGTTAGTAATTCGCAAAGCGAATATCATTTGCCGCAGGCAAATTTCATTCTTCATTCGCCGAAGGCGTATTTCATTTAATTGCGAATTATTCCCCGTTAGTATCTGTTTGTTAGAAAAATAAGGAGAAAATATATGAGAAGAGTTGTTGTTACAGGTTTGGGCGCTGTTACGCCCGTCGGTAATGATATCCCGACAATGTGGAAAAATATGCTCGACGGCGTGTGCGGCATTGACAAGATCACTAAGTTCGACACCGAAAACCTCGCCGTTAAAATCGCGGGTGAGGTCAAGGATTTTGACCCCACGACCGTTATCGAAAAGCGTGACGTCAGAAAGACGGATATATATACTATCTTCGCTCTCGCGGCGGCTACCGAGGCCGTCGAGGACAGCGGTATTATCGGCACCGTTGACCCCAAGCGTCTGGGCTCGTACATAGGCGCGGGTATCGGCGGTCTGAATACGTTCTTTGAGAACGCTCAGGGTATGATCGAGCGTGGTCCGCGTAAGGTAAGCCCCCACTTTATCCCCAAGATGATAGGCAATATCGCCACAGGTCAGGTCGCGATCAAATTCAACGCTCAGGGTCCGTCGCTTTCCACTATGTCAGCCTGCGCCTCGGGCTCGAACTCAGTGGGCGAGGCGTTCCACGCCGTAAAGCACGGATACGCCGACGCAATTATCGCGGGCGGCGCGGAGTGCGTTGTACATCCGCTGACTATCGTGGGCTTCTCGAATATGAAGGCTCTCTCGACTCAGGAGGATCCGAAGAAGGCTTCGATCCCCTTTGACGTAAAGCGCGACGGCTTTGTTATGGGCGAGGGCGCGGGAGTTCTTGTGCTTGAGGAATACGAGCACGCAAAGGCTCGCGGCGCTAAGATCTACGCCGAGATGATAGGATACGGCAACACCTGCGACGCTTATCACGTTACGGCTCCGTCGCCCGACGGCGAGAGTCTCGCCGAGGCTATCCGCGTATCGTTCAAGGAGGGCAACGTCACCGACGACGACGTGATCTACCTCAACGCTCACGGAACCTCAACTCCGATGAATGATAAAATCGAGACTAAGGCTGTGAAATCAGCCCTCGGTGAAAAGGCTTATGACATCAGCATAAGCTCAACAAAATCAATGACAGGTCATATGCTCGGCGCGACAGGCGCTATCGAGGCGATCGTCGCGGTGCTCGCGGTCAATGAGGGCAAGATCCCTCCCACGATCGGTACCGACGAGCTCGATCCCGAGTGCGACCTTGACTATACGCTCGGCAAATGCAGGGAGAGGGATATCACCGTTTCAGCCAGCACCAACCTCGGCTTCGGCGGACACGATACCTGCCTTGTATTCAGAAAAACGGAGGACTGAAAATGATTGATATTGAAACCCTGAAGGATTATATAAAGGTGCTCGAGGAGAGCTCCCTCGCCGAAATCGAGATCAGCGACGAGGAGGATTCTATCCGCCTCGCCAAGCCTACCGCGGATTCTCCGATGGTAGCCTTTACCTCGAACGCTTCTCAGGCGCCCGCTCCCGTACAGCAGACCTCAGCTCCCGCAGCCGCTCCCGCTGTATCGGGCAAGGTCATCAAAAGCCCGATGGTAGGCGTGTTCTACGCGGCTCCTTCACCCGAGAAGCCCGCTTTCGTAAATGTAGGCGATACCGTCTCCAAGGGCGACGTAGTCTGCATTATCGAGGCTATGAAGATTATGAACGAAATTTCCGCCGATGAGAGCGGTACTATCGCCGAGATCCTCGTTGAGAACGGCGATGTTGTAGAGTATGACCAGCCGCTGTTCAGGCTCGGATAAATTAGATTTTTACAGAGGAAAAGCTTATGTTGAATCAGGAACAAATCAAGGAAATCATCCCTCACCGCGACAATATGCTGCTCGTTCAGGAGGCTGAGAAGATCGACGACACAACCTCTCACGGCAGATACACCGTCAGCGGCGACGAGTTCTTCTTAAAGGGTCACTTCCCGGGCAATCCGGTTGTGCCCGGCGTGATCCTGTGCGAGATGATGGCTCAGTCGAGCTGCGTTATGCTCGCCGACAAATGCGTGGGCAAGACTCCGTATTTCACCAAAATGGACAACGTTAAATTCAAGGGTATGGTCAAGCCCGGAGATACTCTGGAGACTACCTGTACTCTCACTCGTTCAAGGGGTAACTTCTATTTCATCAGCGCGAAGGGCTATGTTGACGGCAAGCTCTGCGTAAGCGCTGATTTCAGCTTTGCGCTGATTGATTAATATTCGGATGTGATTTTATAAATGTTTAGTAAAATTCTGGTCGCCAACCGAGGCGAAATCGCCGTGCGTATTATCCGCGCGTGCAGGGAAATGGGTATCGCGACGGTCGCGATTTATTCCACTGCCGACAAAGACGCTATGCACGTTCAGCTTGCCGACGAGAGCTACTGCGTAGGCTCGGCGAGGGTAGGCGACAGCTATCTCAATATGCCCGCGATCCTTACGGCAGCTCTGCAAAGCGGAGCTCAGGCTATACATCCCGGGTACGGACTGCTCTCCGAGAACGCGAAGTTCGTCAAGCTCTGCGAGGAGTGCAATATCGAGTTTATCGGTCCTACCTCGGAGATGATCAACCTGCTAGGCGACAAGGATATGGCGCGTAAGACTATGCGCGAGGCGGGAGTTCCCGTAACTCCGGGCACTGATGTGCTCGAGGACGCAGAGTCCGCCAAGGCTCTTGCCGAGGAGGTCGGATATCCTCTGCTCATCAAGGCTCGCTCAGGCGGCGGCGGACGAGGAATCCGCCTTGTAAATACGCCCGAGGAGTTTGAAAACGCTTACAACAGCGCTTACGCCGAGGCTGAGTCAGCCTTTGGCGACGGCGCGTTATACATAGAAAAATTCTTAAAGCCCGTCAAGCATATCGAAATGCAGCTTCTCTGCGATAAGCACGGCAACGCGATTTGTCTTGGCGAGAGGGAGTGCTCCGTACAGCGCCATAACCAGAAGCTCATTGAGGAAAGTCCCTCGCCGTCTATCAGCGACGAGACCCGTCAGGCTATGATAGACGCGGCGATCAAGGCTGCTCACGCCGTTAACTACAACTCCGTGGGCACGGTCGAGTTCCTCTACGACAAGGACGGAAACTTCTACTTTATGGAGATGAACACAAGACTCCAGGTTGAGCACGGCGTAACCGAGATGGTTACGGGTATGGATATTGTCCAGTGGCAGATTCGCGTCGCCGCGGGGGCAAAGCTCAACAGGACTCAGGACAAGGTGTATTTCCACGGTCACGCGATCGAGTGCCGTATCAACGCCGAGGATCCCGACAACAACTACCGTCCGAGCTGCGGTAAGATCATCGGACTCCACGTTCCCGGCGGATCGTTTGTACGCTTCGACACGGCTCTGTATCAGAATTACAATATACCGCCGTTTTATGATTCGATGATAGGCAAGGTTATCGTTCAGGGCAGAACGCGTGAGCTTGCTATAAGAAAGATGAAGATGGCTCTCTCGGAGCTTTCGATCCTCGGAGTTACGGTCAACCGTGATTTGATGATCGACATTCTCTCCGAGCGCGAGTTCCTTGACGGTAGCTACACCACCGATTTTATGGCGGATTTTGAGAAACGCAGAAAATAACAGAGGTAATCTGAATGGATTTATTCGCATTTATTAAACCGAAAAATGAGCTTGAACAGCAGGGAACCGAGCCTGAGACAAAAAAGCCTTACGTTCCCGACGAAATGTGGACTAAGTGTCCCGAGTGCGGCACGCTGCTTTTGACTACGGATATCGAGGAAAACCTGCAGGTCTGCTCAAAGTGTAATCATCATTTCCGTCTCGGAGCGCGTAAGAGAATTGAGATAATCTGCGACCAGGACAGCTTTGAGGAAATGGACAAGGATTTTTCAAGCGTTAATATAATCGACTTTCCCGGTTATGACGAAAAGCTTAAAAAGGGCATGGAAAAGAGCGGCGAGAATGAGAGCGTGATCTGCGGCGTCGCTAAGATCCGCGGAATCAGGACGGTCGTCATCAGTATGAACGCCGAGTTTATGATGGGCTCTATGGGCACCGTCACGGGCGATAAAATCACCCGCGCCTTTGAGTACGCTACCGAGAATGGTCTGCCCGTTGTGGCGTTCACGGTTTCGGGAGGCGCGAGAATGCAGGAGGGTATCCTCTCGCTTATGCAGATGGCTAAGACCTCAGGCGCTGTCAAAAAGCACAGTGACGCGGGACTTCTCTACATAACAGTCCTCACGGATCCGACCTCGGGCGGAGTTACGGCTTCGTTCGCTATGGAGGGCGACATCATACTCGCCGAGCCCAAGGCTCTCATAGCCTTCGCGGGTCCGAGAGTTATCGAGCAGACTATCCGTCAGGAGCTCCCCAAGGACTTCCAGACGGCTGAGTTCCTGCAGGACAAGGGCTTTGTCGATAAGGTGGTTGACCGCCGTTATCTCAGAGATACGATCGGTCATCTGCTGAAAATTCACAACTATGAGGAGGTCACACAATGAGCGCGTATGATAAGGTACTTGCCGCGCGCAGTACAAAAAAGCTGACCTCTATGGACTACATAAACAACCTTTTCGGAGATACGTTTATCGAGCTTCACGGCGACAGAGGCTTTGCCGACGATAAGGCGATTGTCGGCGGAGTGGGCTTTCTCAACGAAATGCCCGTCACGGTGATCGGTCTTGAAAAGGGCAGAAATACATTTGAGCGTATGGAGCGCAACTTCGGCGCGGCTCATCCCGAGGGCTACAGAAAGGCTCTGCGCCTTATGAAGCAGGCTGAAAAGTTCCACAGACCTATTCTCTGCTTTGTCGATACGAGCGGAGCGTTCTGCGGTATCGCCGCCGAGGAGAGAGGTCAGGGCCACGCAATCGCCACAAATCTTCTCGAGATGATGGCGCTCAAGACTCCCGTGCTCTCTATTTTCATCGGAGAGGGCGGCTCTGGCGGAGCGATAGCTCTTGCGGTTGCCGACGAGGTCTGGATGATGGAAAACTCCGTCTACTCCGTAATCTCGCCCGAGGGCTGCGCGAGCATACTCTGGAAGGACAGCTCAAAGGCTGCCGAGGCTGCCGAGTGCCTGAAAATGACGGCGAACGATCTGTTTGAGCTCGGCGTGGTGGAAAGAATCCTGCGTGAGCCTTCCGCCGACGACGGCAAGATGTTTGAGAGCTTAAAGCTCCTGATTTGCAGAACATTTGAGAAAAATCTCGCGATTCCGGGCGATGAGCTCGCGGATCTGAGATATAAGCGCTTCAGAAAAATCGGCGCTCAGGAATAAAAAATAACACCTCAGCCTATAATATGGCTGAGGTGATTTTTATGTTTGAAGAATTTCCGACAGAGTTCTCGTCGGTACTTAAACAGAATTTCTGCGCGATGAAGTACGTCGCGGGACTTTCCGACAAAAAGCGGTTAAAGCTCGCCAAAAGGGTCGAGAATATGGACAAAAATCAAATGAGAAGGTGCGTCAGCGAGCTTTCAAAGCGCGTCTTTTGATGACGTTTTTGTACTTGCATATCAGCGCGGGAATCAGGGCGATTATGCCTAAAGCCGCGCTCAGTCTTCCGAAGAACAGTGAGCCCGCGCACGCTAAGGCTACTCCGATGTGGAAGTAAAGAAGCGTCAGTCCGAAAACTCTGATTTTTGTGATACGGCTCCTGTCGCGGTCGATCGCGAGCTGAACCGCCGATGTCAGAAACTGGCGGTAGTTATTACTGGAGAAAATCGTCGAGCAGTTGTAGCCGTCTATGTACTCAAACGCCGTCCACTGAAACGCCGTCGCGAAGAAAATGGGGTAGAGGCTTATGTAGGGCGGGATCGACTCGGGCATGAGCAGGAGCGTCAGAAACGCCGCCGCGTCTATGCCGAAGCTTATGAGCTCGGTCTTGCTTTTGAGGAATTTCGGGAGCACTGCCGCGAGCGTGAAGCCCAGAAAGTACAGCAGCGCCGCGATAAATCGCAGTAAAAACACACCGGGCTCGCAGTAAATCAGGCTTCTGACTATCCCCATAAGGTTGAGCGTCTGAGCGTTTCCGAAGATCTCGCCCAGATTACATACCGCGAAGCCGCCGAATATTCCTCCGACCAGCGCCATATTGTAGTGCATAAAATTTTGTCGTTTCATAATATCAGTCCTTAAGGCTCTCTTTTTGAGGGCTTTTCTTATTATACCACATTTTTGCTGCGTTAACAACTTATCGTACTACGATAAAAAGTTATTGACTTTTTATAAATACGGTGGTATAATCATCTCGAAAGGGGCAATAATTATGTCAAATTTAAGAATCACAGAAACCTTGAGGATCATTATTTTGCTTATGGGACTGCTCGGAGCGGGCGCTTACGCTATTGTTCTGTCTTGGGGGCTCGATACCTTTGTCAGGAAGTACCCCGAGTTTGCCTATTTTTATACGCCTTGGATGATTTTTCTGCTTCTGACAGCCATACCGCTTTACGCCATACTCGTATTCGGCTGGAGAATCGCCGGTGAAATCGGAAAGGACAATTCCTTCTCCGAGAAAAACGCGAAAAACCTGAAATACTGCGCATTCTGCCTTGGCGGCGACGCGGTGTTCTTCCTTCTCGGAAACGTCGCTTTTCTGTTTTTGAACCTCAATCACCCCGGCGTTGTATGCATCGCGTGCGTGTTCTGCTCGTTCGTGTTTATGATAGCCTGCGCGGTCTATCTGCTGGCTCATCTTGTCCAAAAGGCGAGCGCTATCAGGGAAGAAAATGAGGCGTTCATATGATAGTTATCAACATCGACGTAATGCTCGCAAAGCGTAAAATGAGCGTGACCGAGCTCGCCGAAAAGGTTGGGATCACGATCGTGAATATGTCCGTGCTCAAAAACGGCAGGGCAAAGGGCATCAAGTTCTCTACCCTTGAGGCTATCTGCAAGGCGCT
>CACYDB010000107.1 GCA_902773035.1 uncultured Ruminococcus sp.
AAAATCGGATGTGAATTTGTCAGGCAGAAGCTCCCGACCTTAAAGCGCGTCAAGGGGATAGACCTCGTAATATGCAACGGCGAGAACTCCGCCGACGGTAACGGCATAACTCCCGTTTCAGCCGACCACCTGTTTGACAGCGGCGTTGACGTTATCACGCTCGGCAACCATTCCTTCAGACGCAGGGAGGCTTACGACTATCTCGACACAAAGCCGTATATAATCCGTCCCGCGAATTTCCCGTCGGGCACCACTCCCGGCGAGGGCTCCTGCGTAGTGGATATGGGCAGAGTCAGGGTCAAGGTCATCAATCTTATGGGAACTATGTTTATGGACAATACGCTCACGAGCCCCTTTGACATTGTTGACTCCTTGCTTGACGACGACTGCAAAATCACTATCGTCGATTTCCACGCGGAGACTACCTCCGAGAAGCTCGCTATGGGCTACTATCTCGACGGCAAAGTAAGCGCCCTTTTCGGCACTCATACCCACGTCCAGACCTCCGACAGCCGAGTCCTTCAAAACGGCACGGGTTACATCACCGACGTAGGTATGACGGGACCTCAGAACTCCGTCCTCGGCGTAAAGCCCGAGATCGTCATAGAAAAATTCAGGACGCGTATGCCCGTCAGATTCGATTTGAAAACGGACAAATGCAAGCTCGAGTGCGTGATATTTGACATCGACGACAAAACAGGCAAAACAATTTCAGCCGAAAGCTTAAGAATTATATAAATACCCCTTGCAAAATTTCAGTTTTGTAGTATAATAGCTATGTATAATTATTAAACCTATAATTGTATTAAAGCTTATGCTTTAACGCGTATTCAGATTAGGAAGTGTTAGTTATGAACGGATTTGATTTAAAACAGGCGGTAATCTCAGGCTCAAATAATATTTGCTCCAAGAAGCTTATGATTAACGACCTCAATATTTTCCCCGTACCCGACGGCGACACGGGTACAAATATGTCAATGACAACTACCGCGGCGGTCAACGCTCTCAAAACAGTTGACAGCACAAACGCTGGAGCTGTAGCGAAGGAGATCGCCTCCGCTATGCTTCGAGGCGCCAGAGGTAACTCAGGCGTTATCCTCTCGATCATCTTCCGCGGCTTTGCCGACGGACTCAAGGACAAGGAGGATGTCAACGGCAAGGATCTTGTCGAGGCGCTCGGTCTCGGCGTAGACGGCGCGTACAAGGCTGTTATGAAGCCCACAGAGGGTACAATCCTTACGGTAGCCAGAGTAGGCTATGAGGGCGGTCTTAAGGTCTGCGAGAAAAACGACGACGTCACTTATGTCTGGGAAGAAATCTGCAAATCCGCCTCAGAGGCTCTCGAGAAAACTCCCGAGTATCTCCCCGTTCTCAAAAAGGCGGGCGTAGTTGACGCCGGCGGTATGGGACTTCTCACTATCTTTGAGGGTATGCTCAAATACTTCAGGGACGGCGAGATCTGCGAGTACGACGCGGAAAGCACTCAGGAGGAGCTCGACAACTTCACAAACACCGTCGCTGAGTTTGACGAGGTCATCAACTTCTCATATTGCACAGAATTTATCGTAGGTCGTGATGAGGAAATCAGCACCGACCCCAACGAGCTCAGAATGTTCCTTGAGACTATCGGCGACTGCGTAGTTGTAGTCAACGACGACGAGATCATCAAGGTTCACGTACATACAAATCAGCCCGGCGACGCTCTCAAGAAGGGTCTCGAGTTCGGTCAGCTCCTCACCGTCAAGGTTGAGAATATGGTCGAACAGCACAAGAAGGCTCAGGCTGACGCCGATAAAAAAGCCGCTGAGCCTCAGAAGCCCGCTGTAGCCCAGCCCGTTGACGAGGTAGGCTTTGTAGCTGTTGCCGCGGGCGACGGTGTCACACAGCTCTTTAAGGACTTAGGCTGCGCGAACGTTGTATCGGGCGGACAGTCTATGAACCCCAGCACAGACGATATCTACGACGCTGTTATGGCTACTCCCGCCAAGACGGTCGTCGTATTGCCGAATAACAAGAACATCATTATGGCTGCCGAGCAGACAGTTCCTATGGTAGAGGACAGAGAGGTCATCATCGTTCCCACGCGTACTATTCCGCAGGGTATGACCGCTATGCTCAGCTACGATCCCGAGCTCTCTCCCGAAAGCAACAAGGATATGATGATGGACGCCGCCAGAGCTGTAGCGACAGGTCAGGTAACCTTCGCGGCTCGCAACAGTGAGTTCGGACATCATAAAATCAAGGAAGGCGAGATCATCGCCCTTGAAAACGGCAAGCTCACTATCACAGAGAAAACTCCCGTCAGAGCGGCTGTTAAGCTTGCGAAGAATATGATCAAGCACGACACGTCCTTTGTAACTCTGATCTACGGCTCCGACGTATCCGAGGAGGACGCTCAGGAAGCGTACGAGGCTATTCAGGACAGATTCGGTTCAAAGGTAGACGTTTCGCTTGTAAACGGCGGACAGCCTATATATTACTTTGTATTAAGCGTTGAATAAAGGTAACTTCACGGGTCGGCTTTATGCCGACCCTCATTTTCATCAGCAACTAATCACTAACCACTAATCACTAATAACTAAAATGGCTTCTTTATATAATATGAAAATCGAACAGCTCAGAGGTCTGGGTAAAAAGCGCGCGGAGCTTTTTCACAAGCTCGGCGTGTACTCCGTCGGTCAGCTTCTGAACTTTTATCCGAGAACGTACGAGGACTGGTCGGATATCACCGACATCGAGAATATCCGCGACGGCGAGACTGTCTGTATCAAGGGCGAGCTTGCCTCGGGCGTTAAATCGGGCTACACAAAGACGGGCAAATTTATCGCCAAGGCGCTTGTAGCCGATGAAACAGGCGTCTGCGAGCTTGTGTTCTTCAACAATCCCTACATCCGCACAATGCTCAAATCCGACGTCGAGTACCGCTTTTTAGGCAAGGCGACAAAAAATCTGAACGCCTTGCAGATGATAAGCCCGACCTTTATGGACGAGTCCGAGTCAAACGAGATCAAGCCGATTTACAATCTCACGGCGGGACTTCCGAACTACGTCGTTATTAAAGCCGTCAGGCAGGCGATCTCCCTTCTGCCCGAGGAGGTCAACGATCCGCTGCCCGAGGAGCTTCGCGAAAAATACGGACTCTGCGGACTGCGGTACGCGATTGAAAATATCCATTTTCCCGAGAGCTCAGAGGCTCTCGCGACGGCTAAAAAACGCCTTGTGATCGAGGAGCTGCTCGTGCTCAACCTCGGACTTCGCAAGCTCAAAAACCATAAGCGCGGCGATAATAAGAACGTAATAAAAAAGGATTACTCAAAGGAATTTGAGAGCTTTTTAAGCTTTGAGCTCACAAACGCTCAGAAAAACGCGATCTGTGACTGCGTAAACGACGTTATGGATCCCGACGTTTCTATGAACCGTCTGGTGCAGGGCGACGTAGGCTCGGGTAAAACGGCAGTCGCGGGCTCACTGTGCTACACCGTCATCAAAAACGGCGGTCAGGCGGCTGTTATGGCTCCGACGGAAATTCTCGCGGAACAGCATTATAATTCCTTTAAAGAAATATTAAAAGATACGGGCGTCAGGATAGCCCTGCTCACAGGCTCGGTCAAAAAGAGTGAGAAGGACAGTATCCGCGCAAGGCTCGAGAGCGGAGAGCTCGACCTTGTGATAGGCACTCACGCGTTGATCACCGACAACACGCAGTTTAAAAACCTCGTCCTTGTCGTCACCGACGAGCAGCACCGCTTCGGCGTAGCTCAGAGGGCAAAGCTGCTCTCGAAGGGCAACAGTCCGCACCTGCTTGTAATGAGCGCGACTCCGATCCCGAGGACGCTCGGGCTCATCATCTTCGGCGACCTCGACATTTCGATCATCGACGAGCTGCCTCCGGGCAGGCAGGAGATACACACCCTGCTCATCGACTCCTCAAAGCGTCAGCGCGCCCTCGGCTTCATACGCCGTGAGGTTCAGCGCGGCTTTCAGGCGTATATAGTCTGTCCTCTCGTCGAGGAAGGGGAGGGTGGCTCAGACCTCGCCTCAGCCGAGGAATACGCCGCCGAGCTTATGCTCAATTATTTCAGCGATATTCCCGTCGGAATCCTCCACGGCAAGATGAAGCCCGCCGAGAAAGAGGCTGTTATGTCGCAATTTTCCTCAGGAGAATTAAAAATCCTCGTCGCGACAACGGTAATAGAGGTCGGTATCGACGTTCCCAACGCCACTATAATGATGATAGAAAACGCCGAGAGATTCGGACTTTCACAGCTTCATCAGCTCAGGGGCAGGGTAGGTCGCGGCACCGAAAAGAGCTGGTGTATCCTCGTTTCCGACAGCGACACCGAAAATTCGCGCGAGCGTCTTAAAACTATGTGTACCACACGCGACGGCTTCAAAATCGCCGACGCCGACCTTAAGCTCAGGGGTCCCGGCGACTTCTTCGGCTCACGTCAGCACGGACTGCCTCAGCTCAATATCAGCTCCCTCGCCGATACGCGCAACCTCGAGATCTCCCAGAAAATCGCGGACTACGTAGTCGCGGACTCCAACTTCCTCTACGACGACAGATACCGCGCGCTCAACGCCGAGATCACCCGACTTTTCAGGGATACGGGCGAGGAAAGCCTCAACTGACCGTAAGAAATATCGACGGATAAAACAAGGGCTTGTTAAAATAAAATAAATGTGATATAATACTATGAATAGATTTTTTTGGAGGTAAATTATGAAGAAAAAGCTAGCGGTTTTTCTTTCAATGCTGATTGTATTGTCGTCGATAATCGCCTCGGCGCTTGTACCCGCCTCAGCGGTCAATTTCAAGAACGACGTCAAGCTCAGGTCAAGGGCTGTTCTCCTGATCAATATGGACACGGGACAGACCGTTTTTGAGAAAAACTCCGAGAAAAAGGTTTATCCCGCCTCAACAACAAAGATTATGACCTACGTTATTGTCGCGGAGAATATCACCAACTTCAAGAAAACAAAGGTTAAAATCAAGCAGAGCGTCCTTGATACGCTTATCGGCACAGGCAGCTCGGTCGCGAATGTTCAGGCTCACGTCGGCGGAAGTATGACGGTATTAGACCTGCTCTATTCGATGATGGTTCCGTCAGGCAACGACGCGGCTATGGTGCTCGCTGACTTTGTCGGCGGAGGCGACGTCAACAAGTTCGTCGAAATGATGAACAAGAAGGCTAAGGAGCTCGGTTGTAAGAATACCCACTTCGCCAATCCCGACGGACTTCACGACAAGAACCACTACACCACAGCCTCGGATATGGCGAAAATCACACAGTACGCCCTGACTCTCCCCGAGTTCTCGACTATCACCAACACCACTACATACTACGTCAAGGGCGATTCCTTCCCGCTTACTACAACAAACTATCTCATAGACGCCAACCGCGGCGGAAACTATTACTATCCCTACGCTCAGGGTATCAAGACAGGTACCACCGACGAAGCGGGTCACTGCCTCGTTACAATGGGCGCGGCTGACGGTTACTCCTACCTCGGCGTGTTTATGAAGAATAAATTCAATCCCGCAAACGACGTTTACGGCACTATGCTTGACGCCAAGGAAATGTTCCGCTGGGCGTTAACTCAGCTCGAGCTCAATCAGGTAGCCTCAAAGGAAACGCCGATCTGCGAGGAAAAGGTCAATCTCGCGTGGGGCAAAAACAGCGTTCAGCTTGTCCCCGAGAAGAACATCAACGCCATCGTTCCCAACGACTTCAAGGAGTCCGACATCGTTATCGAGACAAAGGTTCCCGACAGCGTAGACGCTCCCATCAAGGAGGGCGACGTAATCGGCAAGGCGACTGTTTACTACAAGGGTCAGCAGGCGAGCGGCAAGCAGGAGCTCGGTCAGGTCAACCTCGTATCCTCGGAGACTATCGAGCGCAGCGGGATTCTATATGTTCTTTCGGTTGTTCAGAGCATTGTTGTGTCCAATTGGTTCATCATCATCATCGCGGTAATCGTAGTGCTGCTGATCATCTACATCATCATCAGCTCGATCATCCGCCGCAGAAGCCGCCGCAGACGCAGAAATGTTAAAAGATACAGAAACTTCTAATTGATTTTGGGGCTGTCATCAGACAGCCCCAAGTGGTTAGTTTAATTGCGAATGGTGACATCGCGCAGATAATGCGAGAGCGCTTCCTTACAGCTCAGCCCGAGCTTGCACAGCTCGTTTATTCCGTTAAGGCTCACTCCCTGCGAGCCCGAGCCTCCCCTGAGCGTATCCCAGGGGCTCGCGGCGTTTCTTAAATACGGATATTTTTTGCCCGCGGAGGTTGAGCCCTTCGAGTACATAAAGTAGGGAACAGGCGCCGCCTTTCCCTTGTAAAGTATGCAAGCGCTTTTCAGCTCTTTTACGTATTTTTCTATTTTAGAATAATCATAGCCTTTTTTAACGGCTTTTGTGTCCGCAAACATACTCTTATCGCATTTATAATTCGTTTGCAGAATTATTATTACAGCCTTCACCGCTTCATCGGTAAAGCCGCTGTCTATTGTCTGAGCGGTCTTGCGGGCGATAAGCGATACCTCAGGGCTTTGCGTATCCGAGAATACCGTGACGGCGCTCTTGACCGATCGACCGTTTATGTTTATCATCGGGATCATCACCAGTATCAGCAATATAAATAAAAAACCGACTATCTTACTTTTCATAATTTCACTCTTTATTTCTTGACATAAGCCTGTCTTTGTCTTAAAATATTATATGTTTGAATTTATGATTATATGAACTATATATTATTTGAAAGGAACGCGTTATGAAATCAAAATTATGTTGGATACCGTTCATTCCGCTCACCGTCGCGGCGGCAGCCTTTCCGGTGTTGCAGAAGCTCGGCGTGCTCTTTGAGCCTGACAGCACAATTCCGTTCTACTTATCGGTAGCCGCTGTGCTCATTATGTTCGCGGTGAATATCGTTTTCGTCGCCGCGGATAAAAAGACTTCACCCGTTTATATCCTCGCGCGCAACATTCCCGCGGCTGTATTCGCGGTTCTGGCGGCGGGTATGATCGCCTCAAAGTCAGCGCTCACCGCGATTCTCGCCTTACAGAACAAGACCTTCGACGCCTTTGTATTCGCGATCGTCGCTTTCGGAATGCTGACGGCGATTTGCTTTGTCATTATCGCTCTGGCTCATATTCAGGGCAGGAACTTCCTGCCGCGTATGGGAGCGTTTTTCCTCGCGATGCCCGTATGGAGCGGACTTATGCTTATCAATGAGTTCCTCAATAACCGCACAGTATCCGTTATTTCAATCAATCCTATCGCGCTTTTCTGTTACGCGATTTTTATGATCTACACCTTCAAGCTCGCTATGCTCATAGCTACTGTCAAGGGTAAAAATCCCGTCAAGGCTATGTTCCTCTACGGATTTCCGCTCGCGGCTATCGGTATCGTGATCGGACTTGTAAACATCGTCGGCATTATTCTTAACGGACTTGATTATTCCGAGAACGTTATCGCCTTCGCGTTTATGTCGATCGGTCTTTACGCTGTTTTCCTCAACATTGAGATCACAAAAAACGCTCTCACCAAGGATGAACAGATCGTTAAATACGACCTTGACGACTTTGACGAGGAGCAGCGCGTTTACGGCGCGTTCCAGGACAATACCGTTGTAGCTCCCGATGAGCAGACAGGCGATTACGATTACGACTACACCTTCGCAGGCGACGACGCCGAGTCCTTTGTTACCGAGAAGGACGACCGTTACACCGAGGACTACGACTACAGCTACTCCTACGGCGGTCAGGATACCAGCGAGGCTGACGACCTCGTAGTCGCTCCCGAGGCTGATGACGACGACGCTATCTACGTTGAGGAGAAGAAGGTCGAGACCTTTGAGGAGGGCGTTTTCAGCGCGGCTGATAAAGCGAATCACGCCTTTGACGAAAAGAACGACTACTCCGACGAGCAGCTCAAAAAAATCGACGATCTCATCGACGATATAAACAAAGGCTAAATAAAACCGTAAATACAAAAATTGTTTATTGACATTTTGATTTTTCGGTGTTAATATATTTAATACGATGATAAGGATATGATATTCAGCCCTCTGATTCAAGAGAGCGCGCGGTTGGTGTGAGCGCGTATCACGGCAGGGTATTACCGCCTTTGAGTACCGCGCAGGAAATGGCGCGGCGGTCAGCTCCGTTAACGGCTTTAAGAGAGTTCTCAGAACTGAATTTGGGTGGAACCACGACTGATGATCGTCCCAATACTCCTCGGGGAGTATTGGGGCTTTTTTTACATAACAAAAACTATTTGAATAAAAAAGGAGTAATCATTATGATTAATGTTGAATTAAAGGGCGGAGTTGTCAATCAGTACGACGACAACATCACACCCGCCGAAATCGCGAAATCCATAGGAATGGGACTTTACAAGTCCGTATGCGCCGCAAAAATCGACGGCAGCGTATGCGACCTCAGAACGCCTCTGACAAAGGACTGCAAGCTCGAGCTTCTGACCTTTGACGATACAGACGGCAAAAAGGCGTTCTGGCACTCAGCCTCTCACATTCTGGCTCAGGCTGTAAAGCGCCTTTATCCCGACGCTAAATGCGCCATCGGTCCCGCTGTGGACAACGGCTTCTACTATGACTTTGACGTCGAAAAGCCGTTCACCCGCGAGGATCTCGACAAAATCACTGCCGAGATGAAAAAGATCGTTAAATCAAAAATCGCCATCGAGAAATTTGAGCTCGATCCCGATGAAGCCGTAAAGCTTCTCGAGGATATGAACGAGCCCTACAAGGTTGAGCTCTGCAAGGAGCACAGCGATAAGGGAGAGAAGATAAGCTTCTACAAGCAGGACGACTTTACCGATCTCTGCGCGGGTCCTCACCTTATGGACGTCAGCGCCGTAAAGGCTGTCGCTCTCACAAACTGCACGGGCGCTTACTGGCGCGGCGACGCCAAGAACGCTCAGCTCTGCCGTGTATACGGCGTAGCCTTCCCCAAGGCTTCAATGCTTGAGGAGCACCTCAAGATGATGGAGGAGGCTAAGCTGCGCGACCATAACAAGCTCGGACGTGAGCTCGAGCTCTTCACAACGGTTGACTATATCGGTCAGGGACTCCCGATACTTCTGCCAAAGGGCGCGAGGATCATTCAGCTTCTCCAGCGTTTTGTTGAGGACGAGGAGCAGAAGCGCGGCTGGCTGCTTACAAAGACGCCGTTTATGGCAAAGTCCGACTTATATAAAATCAGCGGTCACTGGGATCACTACAAGGACGGAATGTTTGTCCTCGGCGACGAGGAAAAGGACGACGAGGTATTCGCCCTTCGTCCGATGACCTGCCCGTTTCAGTATCAGGCTTACCTCAACCGTCAGCGCTCCTACCGCGACCTGCCGCTGCGTTACAACGAGACCTCGACTCTCTTCCGTAACGAAGCCTCGGGCGAGATGCACGGACTTATCAGAGTTCGTCAGTTTACGATCTCCGAGGGTCACCTTATGTGTACAAGAGAGCAGCTCGAGGACGAGTTCAGAGGCGCTCTGGAGCTTGCCATCTTTATGCTTAAAACGGTAGGACTCTACGAGGATGTAAGCTACCGCTTCTCACAGTGGGATCCCGACGACAGAGAAAAGTACATCGGCTCCGAGCAGGAGTGGGATGAGGTTCAGGGTATGATGGGACGTATCCTCGACCACCTCGAGATCCCTTACGCGATCGGCGTAGGCGAGGCGGCGTTCTACGGCCCCAAGCTCGATATCCAGATCAAGAACGTTTACGGAAAAGAGGATACCCTCATTACGATCCAGATCGACGGCTTCATCGCCCAGAAGTTCGGTATGGAATATGTCGATAAGGACGGCAAAAAGAAGAATCCGTACATCATCCACCGTACATCTATCGGCTGCTACGAGAGAACTCTCGCTCTGCTTATCGAGAAGTACGCCGGAGCCTTCCCGATGTGGCTCGCTCCCACACAGGTCAAGATCCTCCCGATCGCCGACCGTCACCTCGACTACGCTTATGACATCAAAAAGCAGCTCGAGGCTAAGGGTATGAGAGTTGAAATCGACGACAGAAGTGAAAAAATCGGCTACAAGATCCGTGAGGCTCAGCTCGAGAAGGTTCCTTATATGTTCGTTCTCGGCGACAAGGATATAGAGAACAACGCGGTTTCCGTCCGTCACAGAAAGGAAGGAGACCTCGGCTCAATGTCTCTTGAGAGCTTCATAGAAAAAGCGGTAAAGGAAATAGATACTAAGGAGATCAAGTAACCCTATGCTCAATAATAATTATAACAGGGGTTTGGGTTCCTATCAGCGAAGAAGCAGGAGAAGGTTCGGCAAAAAGGGCTTCGCCTTCAGGTCGAAGCGCTACACCGATCCTGTCAAGCATCTTCCCACGGGCTCGTTCAGCGAGTCTACGACAACTCTGAGATTCGCCAGACTTGTTGTCGGGATCTTGCTTATCGTTGTTGTAGTTGTATCGCTTATCGTAGGCTCCGCTATGTTCAGAACCGACACCGTTCGCGAGAACTCCGCCGTTTACGCACAGACCGAGTCCGAGAATCCCGAGCTGTTGAGGGTTATCAACAAGTCGAATCCTGTTGATAAAAAGTATGTTCCCGAGCTCGAGGATGTTGACGGAAGGGTGTTTGTCAACAAGCTCGCTTACGACAGTCTTGTCGGTATGCTCGACGCCGCGAGGAAGGACGGAGTTAATCTCAGCGTGGATTACGCCTATGTTTCCTACGACGATCAGGCGGCTCAGTACAAGAAGAAGTTTGACGCCTATGTTTCAAAGTACAACCTCACCGACGTCAAGGCTGAGGCTAAGACGGTCGTCACCGTGCCTCAGGCGGGCAGGAGCGAGTTCCAGTCGGGCTTGCTCGTGAGCTTCAAGTCGGGCGAGGGAGTCAAGTTCGCGTATTCTCAGGCTTACGACTGGCTGAGCAGAAACGGAATAGACTACGGCTTCATTCTCCGCTATCCTCCCGATAAAACCGCCGAAACCTCTATGAAAGCGAATTACTGCGCCTTCAGATATGTGGGCGGGGACAACGCTCATATTATGCGCGCTCTCAATATGTGTCTTGACGAATACAGCGTTTATATGAGCTCAAGGTAACCGGTGAATAAATACCCTGCGCGTATTAAGGGCGTTTACCTTGAAAAAATAAAAATAAATTTAAAAAAGACTTGCATTTTTCAGAATAATGTTGTATAATTCAAATGTTATGTTGATTATATGCCGAATGAGGTGAATTAAATGAAAAACGGAATACATCCAAAGTATGAGCAGACAACTGTTACCTGCGCCTGCGGTAACGTAATCGAAACAGGTTCAACAAAGAAGGATATCCGCGTGGAAGTTTGTTCCAAGTGCCATCCCTTCTTCACAGGTAAGCAGAAGTTAGTTGACACAGGCGGACGTGTTGACAGATGCAAAAAGCGTTTCAATATGAAATAATTATCAAGGGCTGTCGCCAAGCGCGACAGCCTTGATTTTCTTTGTCGGGAGTTTACTATGAGCGCATCATATAAAACAGTCAGAACAGAATCAAGCGACGAGTTTGTCGAGAAGCACTCTCGCTTTATCGGCTATTGCAAGCCTGTTCAAAGCGAGGCTGAGGCTGTTGAGTTTATAAATACAATCAAGAAGAAGCACTGGGACGCGCGCCATAACTGCTACGCCTACACGCTCAGGGAAGGTCAGATTAAGCGCTACAGCGACGACGGCGAGCCCTCGGGCACCGCGGGTATGCCTATCCTCGACGTCATCAACCGCAACGACATCGTTGACGCCGTTGTAGTCGTCACGCGTTATTTCGGCGGAATACTTCTCGGTACGGGCGGACTTGTCAGGGCTTACTCTCAGGGCTGTAAAATCGCGCTCGAGGCTTCGGGTATAGTCGAGATGAGCCTGTGCGCCGAGTGCCTTATCCGCTGCTCCTACACGCGCTACGGCAAGCTCAATACCCTGATTATCGAGAGCGGCGGAATTGTGGATAACGTCGAATATTCCGACGACGTTCTGATAAGCTTCCATATCCCGAGCGAAAGCGTGAGCGCTCTTGATAAGCTCCTCGCCGACGCTACCTCGGGCGAGCTTCAGACCGAGGTTTTGTCCGAGAAATACTTTGAAATGAGTTAAATTATAAGAAAATTTCAAAAAATTTAGGAATTAATAAAAATTTATCGTATATATAAATAGTGAAACAGTTGTC
>CACYDB010000108.1 GCA_902773035.1 uncultured Ruminococcus sp.
CTGATTGCCCCGACGATCAGCGGCTGATGAACAAGATAAATTATCAGCGTATGCCTGCCGATAAAGGCGAGAGGTCTTATGTGAACTCTGCACAAAGCTTCGGGCAGTTTTTGTACATATCTGCCAATGAACACTCCTGTTAAAAACATAAATATCCACGGCAGCAAAGGGCAGTAGTCTGACGAGCGGAAGGCGTAGGAGTGAAAACCTAAAAACGCCGTGAGATCCGTTGAGTACAGGCTGTTCGGCAATTCAAGGCTCCACATGCCCTCAAAGCCTATGTAGCCTCGCGGAATGTTGTACGTCAGCAGGAAAAGCAGAACGCAGATTATAACGCACGGGATGGCGGGAAGCTTTTCCAACGGCTTCTTCAAAAGAGCGCAGAGTAGATTCGCGACCGCGAGAAAGTGAATAATACCGAACCATATTATCTGCGACGGCATAAAAACCCATAGTAAAATCGTAATCATAGCCGCGATCACGAGCAGTATAAAGCCGCGTCTGAGGTTGCTGCGGCTGAGGTGAAACGAGATTCCCGAAATAAAAATGAACATAGCGGGGAGTATCGGCTGAAATGTTCTCATTATATTAAAGGGCTCGATACAGCTCTCGAAGCGGAAAATCATCGCCAGAGAGTAAAACAGGTGATAAACTACCACCAAAATAATGCACAAGCCCCTGACTTCGTCGATAATATTGATTCTTTTCTTCAAATTCAGGCTCCTTACTTGCGAAAAATCCAAAATGCTGTTATCATAATAGCATATTTTATTTTGAAAGGAAATCCCCTATGCTGAAAATCGGAGATAAATATGAAATCAAAGCCACCGTCAAGGAGGAATACCTCGCGAGCACGCTGAAAAGCGGATGTCTTGACATATTCGCCACTCCTATGGTAGTCGCGTTTATGGAGGAAGCCTCGCTCGAACTCGCTCAGAAGGGATTGCCCGAGGGTATCACGACCGTCGGCACAGAGGTGAACATCGAGCACATCTCACCGGCGCCCCTGGGAGCCGAGGTACGCTTTGTGTCAGAGCTTACAGGCATTGATGACGACAGGTTCTATCACTTCAATATAGCGGCTTACGACAAGCTCGGACTGCTCGCTCAGGGCACTCACACCCGCGCGAGCGTCAAGGCTGAAAAATTTCAGCGGAAAGCGGAGAGTAAATATGAAGTATAAGTACATCCTCTTCGACCTCGACGGTACTGTTTCCGAGAGCGCCGAGGGTATACGCTGGTCGCTTGAGAGAACGCTCGAAAAGTTCGGAGTTACGGGAGTTGACCTCTCCGATTATACAAAGTATATCGGGCCTCCGCTCAAGGATACCCTGCTCAATCTCTGCGGCTTTACCGAGGAAATGTGCGACGGCGGCTACGAGGCGTATAAAAATTTCTACGCTGAAAAGGGAAAGCTGATGAACAAGCCCTATGAAAACATCGCGGAGGTTCTCTCTGAGCTCAGAAAAAGAGGCTGTAAGCTCGCGGTCTGTACCTCAAAGCTCGAGCAGACGGCTGAAATCGTGATCAGGGAGCTGGGGCTTGACGGATATTTTGATGAAATCTGCGGCTCCAACCGTGACAGCACTCGCAAGGACAAGAAGGATTTGATCCCCTACGCCGTTGGGAAGCTCGGCGGTACGCTTGATCAGAGCGTTATGCTCGGCGATACGTGGTACGACGCTCAGGGCGCGTATCTCTGCGGAGTGGATTTTATAGCCTGCTCCTACGGCTACGGCGAGGATAAGGCGATGGAAAGGTTTAAGCCTGTAGCGTGGGCTAATACACCGCTTGATATTCTCAACGTATTATAATTTATAAATCATCGGCATACATATATGTTGGTGATGTGTAGTGATTTATCTCAGCAAAAAGGCAGGAAAAATCGGAGTATTAGCCGTGTTCTCGGTGTTTCTCGTAACCCTTTGTATTCTCATAAGCTGCGAAAGGCGCGAGCTCATTCCGCCCTGCGCCTCAAATGACGAGACGGGCGAGGTCTTTACCGAGGTGAGCGACGATAAGGCGACGGCTGAATTTCTTATGCAGTTCGGGCTGATAGCCGACGGCAAGCCCGTTGTCAAGGACAGGGTCACTATCCCCGAGGTTTTTCCCGATTATTACGAGGAATACAACAAAATTCAGAAAAAGACGGGCTTTGACCTCAGTATGTTCAAGGGCGCCGAGGTCAACCGCGTTGTGTTCAGACGCAGGAACAGCTCCGATTTGATAACCCTGCTGATCTATAAGGGCCACGTTATCGGAGGACATTTGTGCTCGGGAGAGTACGGAGAGAAGAACCGCGCTCTGATTGATTAATGATATTTTCTTGCAAATGGTTATAAAAGGAAAGATATGGACAGACTCGATAAAATACTGGTCTCGCAGAATGTCTGCGCGAGAAAGGAAGCCTCAAAGCTCATACGTCAGGGGCTTGTACGCGTTGACGGCGAGGTGATCAAAAAGCCCGACTTCAAGCTTGACCCCGAGAAAAGCTCGGTTGAGGTTCGCGGACAGGCTCTGAACTTCCGCAAAAACATATATTTAATGATGAACAAGCC
>CACYDB010000109.1 GCA_902773035.1 uncultured Ruminococcus sp.
AATTGCGCCCCGTCAGAGCTCCCCTCGATTATCATTCACAGATCAGTCGTGCTGATAGCCTTCATCTTCGTCGCCGTAGTGATTATGCTCTATATTCAGGGCGCCCTGCGCCGCAGGCACCAGAAGCTTGAACGCGAGATGATTCGCGCTGAGGAAAGCAACAAGGCTAAGAGCCGCTTCCTGTTCAGCATAACTCACGATATCCGAACCCCGATGAACGCTATTCTCGGCTACACTCACCTCATTAAGCAGGAGAAGAACGTTCCCAATCAGGTCTATGAATACACCGACAAGATCGACGAGTCGGGTAAGCACCTGCTCTCGCTGATCGACAACATCCTCGAAATGAGCCGCATTGAGTACGGCACCCTCGAGCTCAAGCCCGAGAAGGCTAATATGCGCGCGACAGTTATGACGGCTTACGAAATGCTCAAGCCCTCTATGGACGAGAAGAAAATCAACTACACTCTTAACGACAGCGAGATCAGCGACGAGTGGACGTACTTTGACGTTCACCACGTAACGAGGGTTATCCTCAACCTGCTCAGCAACGCCTATAAATTCACCAAGACCGGCGGCAAGGTCAGCCTTACGGCGAAATCAACCGTAATCGGCGGCAGGGCTGACTACGAGATACACGTCAAGGACAACGGCATCGGAATGTCGAAGGAGTTTGTCCGTAATGTATTCGAGGCGTTCTCGAGAGAGCGCTCCTCAACCGTCAGTCAGATCCAGGGCACAGGTCTCGGAATGGCGATCTCAAAGACGATCGTTGAGAAAATGGGCGGCGATATCAAGGTGTACACCGAGCAGGATAAGGGCACTGAGTTTGTTATCAAGCTCAGCTTTGAGCTTTGCGAAGCGCCGTTTGAGGACAAGTCAGAGTCAGGCGGTAATGAAGCGAGAGTTGACTTCACGGGCAAAAAGCTCCTGCTCGCCGAGGATATGGTAGTTAATCAGAAGCTCGCGCGTAAAATGCTCGAGCCGCTGGGAGTCAGCGTAGACGTCGCGGAGAACGGCATTGAGGCTATCAAGCTGCTCGAAGCTAACGGCGGCGACTACGACGCTGTATTGATGGACATTCAGATGCCCGTTATGGACGGTTACGAAGCCGCGCGCAACATCAGGAAGAATAAGAATCCGAAGATTGCGGGAATCCCCATCATCGCCGTAACGGCAAACGCCTTTGAGGAGGACGTTAAGCGCGCCGAGGAGGCAGGCATAGAACGCTACATCTCAAAGCCCGTTGATCCCGACAAGCTGCGTGAAATATTTACTACTCTTTTCCCCGTTACTCCTTGATTATTAAAACTCATTGGTATATAATATAGTTTAAAGCGAAAAACCAGCCAACAATATCCACTTACGAGAGGCTATTATATAATGAAGAAAAAGAAATTCGGAGAACGCTCGGGCTACATTATGATAGTATCGATCTTCTTGATCGTGCTCAATATCGTGCTCGGCGTATTCCTGATCAATCGCTCGCAAAAAGCGATTATCACTCAGATCGAGGGCAGAATGCTCGACATCACCAATACCGCCGCGGCTATGCTCGACGGCGATAAGCTCAAAAATTTAACAAAGGACGACTACTATTCAAAGGACTATCAGGACGCTATCAAGACTCTGGCGGTCTTTCAGGAGCATATCAAGCTTGAGTACATCTACTGTATTCAGCAGAAGTCCGAAAAGGAATTTGTATTTTCCGTTGACCCGACCGAAGATGATCCCGGAGAGTTCGGCTCCCCCATCGTCTTTACCGAGGCTCTCTATAACGCGAGCAAGGGTCACGCCGATGTTGACAAGCAGGCTTACGCTGACGAATGGGGCGTATTCTACAGCGCGTACAGCCCTGTCTTTGACTCAGACGGTAACGTAGCTATTATAGTCGCCGTTGATTTCAGCTCCGACTGGTATGACGAGCAGGTATTCGCGCTTGTACGCACGGTTCTGATCATCTGCGCCGTATCGCTGCTGCTCGGCGGACTGATCGTGTTCCTCATAACTCAGCACACTCACAGGCGTAACCGACGTCTTTACGCTCAGCTCAACTCCCTCGCGGACAACATCGAGAACCTCGTCGGTGAAGTCAGCGCCACCACTCACGCCAAGCTGAGTCACCATTTCAGCAATCCGTCCGACTCGCGCGGTAACGAAATCAAGGATCTCAGCCACAAGATCAACACAATGCAGGACAGCCTCCTGCTTGAAATCGAGAGCGTTCACCGCCTCGCCTACATTGACGCGCTGACGGCTGTCGGAAACACCGCGGCGTATATAGACAGAACAAATAAGATCAACGATCAGATCAAGGACGGCACGGCTGATTTCAGCGTAATTGTGTTCGACCTCAACGGCTTGAAGCAGATCAACGACCGCTACGGTCACGAACTCGGCGACAAGGCGCTTATGGATACGGCGGACGTTATCAGCAAGGTATTCCTCAAGGAGAATGTTTACCGCATAGGCGGCGATGAATTTTTGGTAATTCTCCCCCACTCCGATGAGGATAAAATCAAAAAGCTTTTCGGGATATTAGACGAGGAGCTCGAGGCTGAAAACAAGAAGGAAAAATTCCCCCTCTACATCTCCAAGGGCTATTCAATATACGAGAAGGGTAAGGACAGCGAATTCAAAAATGTATCGCACAGGGCTGACGTCAATATGTACAGGGACAAGGACAACTTCTACAAAACCCACACAGAAATTGAAAGAAGAGTTTAAAAAAAGGACTGCGTCGCAGTCCTTTTTTAGTTCATAGCTGTAAGTTGTAAGTGGTAAGTTTATGTCGGGTAGATAGCTTGCTATAAAAATAAACTCCCGTTCCCGACAGAATTAATATATCGCTTCGCGATAGCGAAACACTAATATGGTCGGAAAACGAACGCTCCTCAAAGAAAAAGATTTCTCCGCGACAACAACTTACAACTTATCACTTACAACTTACAACTCACAACTAATAAAAAGCTCCCGAGGGAGCTTTTTATCATTTATATCTCCATATTCATCTTCTGAACGCGTCTTACCTCGTCCTCGGCGTCGAGGAAGGCTTTGACTACGAGCGGGTCAAAGTGAGAGCCTGAGCCCTCGCGGATAATGTCAAACGCCTTATCTACAGGGAAGGGCTCCTTGTAGCTGCGTCGCGATACGAGCGCGTCGAATACGTCCGCTACCGCCATGATCCTCGCTGAGAGCGGAATTTCCTCTCCCTTGAGTCCCTTGGGATAGCCCTTGCCGTTCCACTTCTCGTGGTGATAAGCCGCGAGGTTTTTAGCCTCGTTGAGATAACCCGACTCCTCGCCTACCGTGTCGATAGCCTTGGCGATAATATCTCCGCCCGCTGTGGTATGAGCCTGCATCTCGCGGAATTCTTCATCCGTAAGCTTGCCCGGCTTATTGAGGATCACGTCGGAAACCTTGATTTTGCCTACGTCGTGAAGCGGAGCTGAGTTTATGACCTCGTTGATAAAGTCGTCGGTGAGCTCATCGGCGTAAATGCCCTCGCGCTTCATCTGGCGCATAATGATCTCGCAGTACGCCGCGGTCTTGCGAACGTGGTCGCCTGTGCACTGGTCACGGCTTTCGACCATATCGGCAAGTACGAGGATAAGTCCGTTTTGCAGACGGGTGATCTGCTCATTCTTCTGCTCGACCTCGTTGATGAAGCGTACCGTATCGGTTGACGTCCTGCAGAACGCGTCGTACAGGTATTCAAGCTCGTCGCCTGTTTTAATTCTCAGCCGTTTAAGGCTCTTTAAGCTGACCTCACGCGCGAGGGGCGTGTCGTAGGTGAAGCGGTCAGCCGCGTCGGCGATCCTGTTGATAGGCGAAACGATGTTGCGCTCGGCAAGCCATACGGCGTAGGTACGGATTACTATGAGCACTCCGATGAACAGCGAGATGATCCTCGCGAGGTACGAGATTTCCTCGGAGCTGAGCTCTGACATCGACATATCAACGCCCGCGTAGCACAGCGTATTGCCGCTGTCGTCGCGAACAGCCTTATAAACCGAGAGAATCCAGCCGTACTGGTTATTGGTGATATCCATCGGCATATCCTCGCCCTTGAGCAGCAGGTCCTTATATTTCTGAATCGTCGTATCGTAGGGGATTACCTCGCCCGGATTATTGGCGGCGATGTACTCGGTATCCAAATCAAAGATGACGTGGGTTCCGTCCTCCTCGATACGATAAACGTAGATGTATTTTATCTCGGGGCACGAATCGCTGACGGACTGCATAAGCTCCTCTGTCTCGAGATAGCCCTCTGCCTTCTCCCCTTTTTCCATATATTCAAAGATTTTTGAGCCGTCGATATGGGCGGCGATTACGGAACTCGCCTGCTGAGCCTGCTTTGTATACTCCGCGATGGTCGAGTTATGATACTGCACGACGCTGATGGCGATTGATGAAGCGGCTACGAGCGTGAGCGACGTCATAAACAGGAGCGTAACCTTGAGCCTCAGCGATAAACGCTTACGGCTGTTCTTTTCCTGCCTGTTGAAAACCGAGATGTAGTACCAGTTCTTTTGCTTCATACTGTCAACAAGCTTTGCGGGCAGGAGCTTGTAAATCGTGAGAGCGATCACGGTGACGACCGCCTTATCCATTAAATCGACAAGGATAGTCGTGATCATATTCGACGCGAAATAGCCGATATGTATCGCTCCGTCGAGCGACGCGGCTAGGTCTACCGCGAAGCCCTCGCCGAAGTCCATTCCGTAAATGAGCCACGTAAGCATACCGCCGATTCCTCCGCCGAGAAGCGCGAAGGTACCTATCGCGGCAAGTATGGCTCCGATGTTAAGCCTGCGCAGTCTGTGGGCGAAAGATACCGCCGCGACAGCTATAAATATGGTGATGACCGAATAGTATATTGAGTCGCTGTTGAAAACAGCGTTGACTACGTTAGACAAAAATCCGACGGTTACGCAGGGGATATATCCGCCGAGCAAGGCTGATAGGATCGTGCCGATGTTGTCGATAAACAGCGGCAGACCTAAAAGGTCGTTTAGTCTCGCGCCGAAGAAGTTGAGCAGTACGCATATAATTATAATGTTGAAAAGCGACAGCCACTTCCAGCCCTGCTTTTGTTTTTTGTCAAGCCTCGTCATATTCAGGTCACCCCCTTGTACATATTATTCTACCACTCTATTATATTGCATAAAAGCAAAAAATACAAGGGTTTTTTGTGAATTATTTATGCACTTAAACGAAAAAAATTCTTAACGAGAATAAAAACCACCCCGTCCGAGCCTTCGGACGATCAGTATACTTTAAGAACCGTGTTTGACAACCGTTTAACCCTTTGCTCGAAAATTGTCACACTGTTTTATTGTTTTTTATATATAAAAATCGCATTATAATTCTTTAAAATATGTTGAAAACTACGCATTAATATGGTAATATACTAAAGTAAATTATAATATGCAATTATATAGGGAGGAAAAGCTATGACTATGCTTAAAAAATCAGTAAGCGTACTGCTCGCCTTGATTATGGCGGCGGCGCTGTTTACGGGTTTATCCCCGATGGACGTATTTGCGGCGTCTTATAACCTCGCTGTCGGCGACAAGGTTGTTACAGACAACAACTATACCGACATATTCGGCGACGGCTCCGCTAAGTACGACCCCTCAACTCACACACTGACGCTGAACAATCCTAACAGGAATATCAAACGAGCCTACGGGCAGTCCTACGGCGTTATCCACCTCAACGACCCCAACGCGCACTACACGGTCAAGGGCACCTATCATATGACAGGAGCTCTCTCCGACGCGGGTCTTGAATGTGTAGGCTCGCTGACGCTCGACGGCAACTTCACCTTCTACGGCGCCGACTACGGCGTGGCGGCTAATGATGAGATCACGATCAAGAGCGGCTCCGTAAAGGCTATCGCCACGAGCGTGTACACAGGCAGCAATCACTGTATCGGTATCTTATCGGGCTCGCCTACAGACCCGACTCAGAAAAGCGTGCTCAGAGTCAATCCCGGCGTTACAAGAATCGAAGCCAAAGGCGATAACTACGCCATCAACACGGACAGCTTTGACGCTCCCGGCTACAAGCCGAGCTATCCCGCAGGCGCGTACTTCCTCGACGACGATGAAGTTCTGAACTTCGTTGAGGAGGACTTGTCGGGCTTGGTCAAGAACATCGTTATCGAGCCCTCCAACGCGACTGACTACGACGTCTGGGTAGGCGCGAGACGCGTCACCAGCGCTAACAAGGACGATATCCTCGGCGACGGCGGTAAGGCGAAGTACGA
>CACYDB010000110.1 GCA_902773035.1 uncultured Ruminococcus sp.
TCTAAAGTTGACCCTCTCCCGCCTCATTTCATTCGGCACCCTCCCCCGAGGGAGGGCTTAGCGCATTATCAAAACTTACATTTTAGACAAACAAATTCCCGACGGTACCTATACATCATAGATACCGTCGGGAAATTAATTTTTATGTTACATAAAGCTATCTACTCGAGAGAAAAATTCAGAAGTCCGTCAAGCAGCTTCATCATCTCCGGAATATCGTACGGCTTCGCGAGGTGTCCGTTCATTCCCGCCTCGAGAGAGATTTTGCGATCCTCCTCAAAGGCGTTAGCCGTTACCGCGACAATCGGTATCTCAGCCTTTTTCTTATCCTCAAGACAGCGAATCCTCTTTGCCGCCTCGTAACCGTTCATCACGGGCATACGGATATCCATAAGCACGGCGTCGTAGTAGCCGCCCTCGGACTTTTCGACCATTTCCACGGCGAGAGCGCCGTTCTCCGCTATCTCAACCTCAAAGCCCGCGTTTTCAAGGATGGAAACAGCTATCATCCTGTTGACATTATTATCCTCAACAAGCAGCAGCCGCTTGCCCGAGAAGTTATACTCGGCTTCACCGTTCTGCGACGGGGACTGAGGATCGTTATTAAAGCTGTCGGAGGAACGCTTCTTATCCGTATTTATCTTGCACGGAATAGTGACTGTAAACTCAGAGCCCACTCCGCGCTTTGAGCTGACGGTTATCGTACCTCCCAGCAAATCAACTATGTTTTTGGTGATCGCCATACCCAGACCTGTACCCTGGATCTCGCTTACCTCACTGTTTTGCTCACGGGCAAAGGCTTCAAAAATGTGCTCCTGAAATTCCTCGCTCATTCCGATTCCCGTATCACTGATCCTGAACTCAAAGCTTGCGCGGTCTTCCCCGTCCCCGTGATTCTCGGTTACGGTAAAGCTTACGGTACCGCCCTCGTGAGTGAATTTAACGGCGTTTGACAGGATATTGAGCAATACCTGATTAAGCCTGAGCCTGTCGGTGACAATATCCTCGTGTATAATTTCTGTATCAATATTGAGGTAAAGCTTCTCCGATTTGGCGTTTGAGGTGATGATCGTCCATATATCGTTGAGCAGATCGGGAAGGTGAACGTCGCCCTCCTCAATGCTCATTTTGCCGCTCTCGATCCTGCTCATATCAAGCACGTCGTTTATCAGAGAGAGCAGATGACGGCTCGAAATGGTTATCCTGCCGAGATAATCACGCACAAGACTCTTGTTGTCGATATTTCTCTGAGCCATAGCCGTAAAGCCTACTATCGCGTTCATAGGCGTCCGTATATCGTGGGACATACTGTTGAGAAATCTTGTTTTGGCTTTATTGGCGTGCTCAGCCGTATTGAGCGCCTCGGACAGCGCCTCCTTACTCCTCGCGAGCTCAGCGTTTTTCTCCTCAAGCGCCGCGGCGGCTGACTGAGTGACGGCGATCTGCCTCTTTTTATGCCGTGAGTCGTGCGCCATAAAGAAGATGATCATAGCGATGATAAGGAGCAGAATAATGATCACGAATACGATATTGTCGCTCAGCGCGTCAACAAGACCGTAGGTATACAGATCCGCGGAGTATTTGTACTCGATATTCTGCGAATACTCCGTTCCGATGATATTGAGTCCGCGGTTGACAAGCTTGAGCAAGCCCTCGTTGCCGATCGCTACGCCGAAGCAACGATCCTCGACAACGTTTGACTGACGGGTGGACAAGCCGCGGTACTCGATGTTTTTGAGAATATCGGTCGCGCGCAGTCCGCCGAGAACGGTATAGTTGACCTTGTCATCATTGACCGCGTTAAGACATTCCTCTATCGAATCAAAAAAGGTGATTTTAGCGTCGGGAAAATTGTTCTTGACGAAGTAGTACATCATCTTGTTATTTTTGTTGACCGAGAAGGTATGCTCGGCGTTGGGATTATAATCGCCCTTATACACGATCTCGGTGATCGCGGAGATCACGGCGTTCGACGGATACAAGCCGCTTTCCTCGTAATAGTAAAGTCCTCCGCCGACGGGAAAGCACAGGTCGATCTTCCCTCGGCTCATCTCCCTGATCATATCGTCGTAATTATCAAACCCGCGGTAATTCACGCGGACATTCAGAGCGCCTACGCGATTGAGGATAATAGGCACGATATCCTTGACCAAGCCGTTGGGGTTGCCGTTTTCATCGGTATCGCTCATCGGGAGGAATTTGTTGAGGTAGCCGACGTTTAAGGTATCGTGAGTTTTAAGCCAATCCTTTTCGGCTGCGGAATAGGCTCGGCTGCTGACGCTCCTTGAATAATACTTTGAGCGCAGTGAATTGATGTAATGCGGTTCCTCGGCGTCAAGCATAAGCTGAGCGGTGTTGAGCTCTTCGAGCAGGTCGCCGCGTTTTTTATTTACGCACAGATAATAGTCGGATGAACCGAAGGCGCAGATGATCTCGGCGTGATCCCTGCCGTATGAGCCGTCGCCCTCGGCGACGTACAAATCCGTTTTCTTCTGGTCAAAGGACGCGAAAAGATCCTTGTAATCGTCAAAGATTACTACCTCGGCGTTGACCTTGTGATCCTTCAGATACTTTTTGAGCACATCGACCATCGCGCTGTTGAGCACGGCGATTTTTTTGCCGTTGAGAGTTTTAGGCTCGGCGGTCACGGAATCGTCCGTATCGTGCTTGACGAGGTTATAATTTTCTCTGCCCATCGGCAAGTCGGGATAGCCGATCAGATCCTTGCGTTCTTCCTTATAGGCGAGACCTGCGATCAGGTCTATCTCGCCGTCGAGCAGCTTTTGGTACAAATCGCTGAATTCGCCGTAAACATACTCGTATACCCAGCCCGTGTACTCGGAGAGCTTGAGATAATACTCGTAGGCGTAGCCATTTCTGACGGTATTCTCACTCGCGCCCTCCTGAAAGACCTCGTTTTCGTAGTATCCGACCTTAACCTTTTTGAGTTGAGTGTGATCGCCCTGCGCGGACGCGGGAAATACGCTGAGAAGCGTCGTCAAGATCAGTATTATAACAGCCGCGACTACGCTGTGGCGGCTTATTGAATTGCGCTTTAAAAACATTTTCATTCTCCTTCCCCGCAGAATGTTTATCTATTATCACAAATCAGAAATTAGTTATGTAAATTATAATACATTTTTAGAATAAAATCAACAAAATTCTGCAATATTTTCTGCGAATTTTATTACATTGTATAAAATCTAATTTCCAAGCAAAACGCCCTCGGTCAAAACACCGAGGGCTGTATAACTATTATTCTAATTTAGAAATTTACGTTGTTATTTTGAGAGAATTTGCTTGAGCGCGTCAACGTTCGGAACAACTACGGCTCTCAAAAGCTGTTCAATGATAGCCGGACCTCTCTGAGCGGCGCCCGGGAAATCGGGAATCAGCAGTACGACATTGAACGCGAATACCAGTCCGATCATCTTTATATACTGCTCTAAACGCTCGGGATCGGTAATGCCCGAATACATAGCCAAAAACTTCTGCCCTACCTCAACGCACAACTCGGGATCAATTCCGACGCTCATCTTAGTCGTTTCGGGACTGCTCTGAGAGCCTACAAGCAAGTCACGGTAGACGGAAGCTACGTCATAAACGGGCAGTCCGCGTGTAAGCTCGCCCATATCAATGAGCATAAGCTCGCCGTTGTTGATCATAATGTTGCCCGGGTGCAGATCTCCGTGCACAAGCGTGTCGCAGTCAGCCATTGAGCTTACGAGCTCCTTGAGGATTTCTACCTCCTCGGGCGTACACAGCTCGAGCAGTACGGGATCGCAGGCTCTCTTCATCAGCAGATCCTTGAGCTTTTCGACGGAACCGTCGTCAATTACGGTGGAGTGGAGCTTCTTCGCAAGCTCGGCGTACTTCATAATATACTCGTCGCGGCGCTCGGGCTCATTCGTAATAGCGTGTCCGAGCGTGTCTGAGTTCATAGCCTCATAGACAACGCCGTAGCTGTCGCCGACCTTTACGGTATCAAAGGCGATCGCGGTCGGGATACCCGCCACAAACGCCGCCTTGGCGTAAGCTCGCTCACGGTCGATTATCTCGAGCGGATGCTTCGAGCTGTAAACCTTGACGATAGTCTCGTCATCGAGGCGGTATACGGTACCGTTGCCGCCTTGACCGAGGACTTCCTTGCCCTCTACGCTGATCTCGCGCAGAGCCTTCCTGACGTTGAGAATAGTTGTAAAGCCCGTAACGTCAAGAATATCGTACACCTCGGGGCTGACGTTGAGGATAGTTACCTCGCCTACAGCTTTTGTAAGCCTGAGCAGGATTCGCAGTCCCGCGGATGAAATATATTCAAGCCCGGCCGCGTCAACCTCCTTGGGCAGCGCAGTCATAATCTCCTTCTCAAATTCAGGCGCGTTTTTTGAGTCGATTTTTCCTTTGATATGATACATAATTACCTCCGTAAAATTATCTGTTTTACATTCACGGAACATATAATACCAAAAAACATAATGAAAATAAAGTATTTTTTCAATAATACAAATTATTTTCACCCATTCCGATAGAAAAGGCTCGGCAAAAACCGAGCCTTTAGCTGTAAGATTGTTTACTTAACCTTGATCGTAACCTTCTTGTTAACCGACTTTTTGTTATAGTTCCGACCGCCGTCAGAGGTGATTTTAACTGTGAGCTTATATGTTCCCTTCTTTGCTGATTTCCACTTTTTAAAGGTGATAACGCCCTTTGAATTGATCTTTACATACTTCTTGATTTTCTTGGGAACGCTTTTGAGCTTGAAGGAGAGCTTGCCCTTTGCCTTGCTGACAGTAACCGCCTTAACGGTCTGATTCTTCTTTTTAAGCTTTGAGAGCTTTACCTTCTTGGCGGCAACCTTGACAGTCATAGGATTCTTTGCTTTCGCGATAGTAAAGCTCTTTACAAGCTTGCCGCTGTAAGCGCCCTTACCTGTAATAATAATCTCCGCTTTACCCGCGTTAACATTGTTTGAGTAAGCCGCGTCGTAATCCGTACCTGATACGAGAACCTTGTCTCCGTCCTTAACGGTAAGAGCGAGGGTTATGCTCTTGCCCGTATAAGTCGCGTTCTTAACGCCCGTAACGTCGCAGGCTGTAATATCCTTAACGTAAGTAAGACCGTAGCCTCTCTCGTAAAGGTTCTCGCCTGTGAAGCTGTATTCATCGTCGAGCTTGGGGATATTGATCGGAAGCTTCGCGGTAGGCGCGTCGTCAGCGCTGTACATCATATACATAGCGACAGGCATATTGGGACCGTACTTCTGAATCTCAGATTCCTTATCCTCGGGCAAGATATTCATACCCGCGTCGAGATAAGCGATCATAATGGCGTCAGCCTTCTGATAACGAGCCGCGTCATAGGGCAGGCTGTTTGATAAAACGATGAACTTGCCGCCTTGTGAGTGGATTTTCTCCTCGATTTTATCGGCGAGCTGAGCGTTAGCGTTTTTCAGTCCCGACGCTCCCGAAACCTCGGATACATACACAACGTTATCCGCTTTGTCAATCAGAGCCAGAACATCATCCTCAGCCTGCTTGTAGAATGACACCACCTCGGCGGATGAACCGTTGGGAAGCTTACCGTCAGCCTCGAGCTTCTTGATGCCGTATACCATTGAATTGACCTCGTTGTTATACGGTACGAGCACGAGAGTTTTCTCGTTCTCCTTGGTCAGAGGCAGAGTGTTGTTATCGTTCTTAACGAGAGTGATAGCCTTCTTTGTGAGCTCCCACTCTCTCGCGTGAGTTTTCTTGGTGCCGACGTGATTGACCGCGTAGTCGATCTTGCTCTCAATATCGGTTGAGCTGTAGGCGTCGAGCAGACCGTTCTTCTCCTTTAATTTCAGGATCCTCATAACCGCGGTGTTGATTTTATCCATTGAGATATCGCCGCCGTCAGCCTTCTGAGCGACTGTCGAGATATAGGAATCCATATTGGCGAAGCCTTCCTTTGTCGTCGTATCAACGGGCATAAGGAGAATATCAACTCCCGCTTCGATCGCAAGCTTAGCGGCGTCAATTTTGTTGAAATGCTTGCCTACGGCGTCCATCTCCATAGCGTCGGTGATAACTACGCCGTCGTAGCCGAGCTTTTCGCGGAGAACGCCTGTAATAATATCGTCGGAAAGCGTGGCGGGAACATATACCTCCTCGCCGTCGGAAATCGAAGTGTACTTATCCTTTTCGATCTGGGGATACTGGATATGAGCTGTCATAATCATCTGCGAGCCCGCTTCAACGCAAGCCTTGAAGGGTACGAGCTCGTTGCTCATAAGCTCGTCTAAGGACTTGTCAACCATCGGCAGTCCCGTATGGCTGTCTGTATCGGTATCGCCGTGACCGGGGAAATGCTTGAGCGTTGAGATAACGCCCGTATCGTTGAGCGCTTTTACAAACGCGCTGCCCTGCTGAGCGACGATCTGAGGATCGTCCGAGAATGAGCGAGTGCCGATTACGGGATTCGCGGGATTGTTGTTGACGTCAACTACGGGTGAGAAGTCAACGTTGATTCCGAGCGCCGCGCACTCATTACCTACGCTTGAGGCTACCTCGGCTGTAACATCGGTATCGTTGATGGCGCCGAGGGACATATTGCCCATCCAGGTCGTGCCGTGAGCAAGGCGTGAAACTGTGCCGCCCTCCTGATCTGTAGCGATAAGAAGCTGAGTATGAGCGGAGTTTGAAGCGTTAGCCTTCTGGAGCTGATCGACAAGTTTTACGGTCTGAGCGTTGTCAACGATATTCTGACCGTAGAGGATCACGCCGGAATAGCCGTGCTTACTGAGAGTAGCTGAAATATCCTCCGTAATCTCGGTAACGTTAGTCTTTTCCCCCGCCTCGTCCGTACTGTAGCGGAACGCGGGCATAATCATCTGGCTGACCTTATCCTCGGTGCTCATTGAGGCGAAGACCTCATCCGCTTTAGTCTGAGCTGAGGCGGTAGTCGCGATTACAAAAATCGAACCAAGCATTACGACCGCGAGAAACGCGGCAAATAATCTTTTTTTCATAGCTTTCTCCTTTGCTTGATTTATTATTTGATCGTGATAATTCCACACAAAAATTATATCATTTTAAACCCGATAATACAACCGTATTTTTGAAAATCGGGAGCTTATTTTTTCTCGCAGATAACTAAAAATCTGTCAAAGCCTCCCTTGCTGTTAGACACGCAGGTCATAAGAGTCAGGAGCCTTTTGCCCTTCTTGATATAAAAGTCCCCGGACTGCTTTTCGGTGACGATCTTTGTATCAATTACGGTGTAGGAAATTTTCTGCCAGTAGTTCTTGACTGTCACGGTGTCGCCGACGCTCATTCCACGCAGATTGTCAAAGAAAACTCTGCCCCTGTAGCCCGTATGACCCGCTATACAGCAGTTTGTGTCGCTCATATCGAGCGGCAGAGAGGTGTTGCACATATGCGCCGCGCCTATACTCATTATGCTGTTATTCGCGCCGAGGTAGATCGGCAGCGACATACCGATCGCGGGAGCGGAGATGTATCCGAATACGCCGTTGGTCACACCGTAGTCGGAGAGCCTCAGCGCCGCCTTGGTGTAATCGCTGGTATTGATGGTGCCCTGATTGTCAATGAGGCTTTTGTTATATTTTACCGACGCCTTTCTCAGAGCCTCAACGTCAACGTTCATCTTTTCAGCGGATGAAACGGCGGCTGACTCCTTGCCCTTGGGCTTTGATTTTTTCGGATCATTCACGCTGTCGTAGATACGGTCGAACTCCTCAATGACGGATTCCGCCTCACGCTTACCGATTTCGACGGATACGGGCTGATAAAGCGTCAGGATCAGCCCCGCGATAAGCATAAGAGTGGCGATGACGATTAGAACTCTTTTCAGATACTTGTTCATTCGCTCTCCCCCTTACGCCTTCTTCTGCCGCGTTTAACGAGGAAAATTACCGCCGTCGTGAAGATGAACAGAACTCCGCCTATAACCGCCGCCATTACGGGAACTGTGAGCTTGTAGCCGAAGAAGAAGATTCCGTCATCAAGGATATTAACGGCTGTAACAGAGGATTTCACGGGCTTATCCTTCGGGTCGGTATAAGGAACGCGCTTACCTCTTACAAGAAGCCTGTGGGTATTGATAGTATAAGGCGTGCAGGTAAGCAAGGTCACGTAGTCCTTGCCGCTTTGGATATACATATCCCTGACCTGAGTAGGAAGAACGACTTTGATCTGGTCAACCTCATATTTCAGAGTACGGTCAAGCACGTGGATATAGAATACGTCGCCCTCCTTCAAGTCGGGAAGATAATCGAAGAAGGTTTCTCCCGGGTAGCCCGAGTGAGCGGATATAACGCTGTGCGTACTTTTGCCGCCGATTGGAACGGACGTGTTTTCAAGATGTCCCGCGCCTTTAGCGAGAGTCTTTTTTTCCGTACCGTGATAGACGGGCAGATAAACGTCGATTTTAGGAATATCGACGTAACAAATCAGACCGTCGGGACGGTGGTTGAGCACCTTTTCGTAATTCCTGCCGATTTTTGCGTAAGCCTTCTCGTCAAACGGGTCGGTAAGGATAACGTTATCGGTCAGGCTGAGGTTGTACTTCTCAGCCTTTTTAAAGAGCTCGTCAGTCTCACTCTTTGCCATCGACTTACTCTGGGTGATATAATCAGCCGCCGAATTTCGCGCGTCGATATTATTGATAACGGAGCTCACCAGCGGATAGGACAAAAATCCTACGCCCACGAGAAAGACAAATATAATAAAAATTACGGGAAGTTTTCTTTTCATAAAGCTTTTCCTTTTTAAGAATTCAAAAATACAAGCCTGTAAAAACTTACATTTTTGAGTCCTTAAAGGCGGTCGGCTTAGCCGACCGCCTTAAATCAGAGATAATTATTTAGAGCTTCTCTTTTTCATTAATACAACGAACATAGCGCCCGATGCGATAATGAGTCCGAGACCTGTGAGTGTGATTGCGAGTGTGCCCGCGTCACCTGTCTTGGGAAGCTTAACGGGTGTGTTGTAAGCTGTGCCTGTGTAGGTGTACTCAGTGCTGTCCTCGCTGAGCTGGATCCAAGAGCTGTTGAGGTTGTAGCCTGCGGGAGCCTCATACTCCTGAGCCCAATATGTGCCCTGCTTGAGATATACGAGAGTTGAGCCGCCCTCTGTTGTATAGAAAGCGATGTCGCCGTTAGCGTCTGACTTACCGAAGCCGATAACTGTAGTCTTGTCACTCTTGTAGAGCTTGAACTTAGCGTCCTTAAGCGGAGTTGTGCCGCCCGCGATATACTTCTTGAGTGAAGGCTTGTAGGTCTGAACCTCAACGTCGTCACCGTTTACCTTGGAAACCTGATCGGAGGTGTTCTTGAAATAGAGGTCGTCGTGGTTCTTGTAAACAGTCTTGTTAACAGCGGAAGCTGAAAGCTTTGTTGTATACTTTACAACAACCTGGTTGTGAGTATAGAATTCGTTATCCGCGAGAGTTGTGTCGCCGATAGCGATAGCAAAGGTGTAGTTTGTATCTGTACCTGCCGCGTTAGAGTCAGTGAAAGCCGGCTTCTTTGAGTAATTAGTGATAGGTGTGCCGTCCTCGTACTCAACGCTTGTGATCGTTACGTCTGTAGCTGAAAGACCTGCGTCCATAACATCGCGGATCTCATACTCGCTGAGCTTGTTTGTAGCTGAACCTGTTCTCTTAGCTGTGAGCTTGAAGGTTACTAAATCATCTGTAAGATTACCTGTTGTTGTTGAAGTTACCTCTGAGTTTCCTTCGAGGATCTTCTTGTGTACATAAGCCTCGCCCTCAGTTACCTTGCCTGCTGTTTTGATGTCGATAGTAACATCGCTGTTGTCAATGATAACGATCTGGTTAGCGTATGTATCATTTGTCGGGCTGAGGGAAGTAAACTTAACATAGTAGATACCCTGAGCAAGACCTGTGAAATCCTTCTCCTGAGAAGCCGCAGCGGAGGTTGTAGTCATTGTGCCTGCTACGGGATAGCCGGGTGCAGCCTGACTCTCGAGAGCTGTGAAGAGATCGGCAGTGCTTGTTGTAGCCGCGCTTACCTGAGTCTTAACAGCCGCGGGAGCGTTAGCGTCTGTGATTGTGTAGGCGCCTGTTGTAGCGTCAACAGTGGCGACCTGATAAACTGTTACTGTGTAGCCGGGATAGCCGAGCTTAACAGTGAGCTTCTGTGTAGCGGCGCTTACCGTAAACGGAAGCATTGAAATTACGAAAAGTACAGCAAGTAAAATCGCTGAAATTTTCTTTGTTGTTTTCATGATAATTATAACTCCTTTTCTTATTTTTAAGCTCTTAAATGAGCAAGTTTCTTTCTTTTGGGGCGCTTGATCAATTTATAAATCAAAGCGCTTACGCCCGAGAGCGCTATGAAGAACATACCGATTCTGAACGCTGCCGCCATTCCCTCGCCCGCGGTAGTCGGAGCTCTGAGATGACCGTTTACATAGCTGAAATTCTTTGTAAGATCGGTCGGCGAGTTAAAGCAGAAGTACTTTACAACTCTGTTAAGACGGTAGTTCGAGCTGCCTGTCGCAGACTCTAAAAGCGCGTAATACTGGTAAGCAGGTGAAGCGGAATCGTATGTGTTATTCTCATATACGGGAAGTCCGCTGAATGTACGGGTACCGTTTGTATCCGTATCACCGCTGCCCGCCGATACGCCGTTCGCGACAACAGTCTCATAAGGCGAGTTCGCGTCCGCCGTAGCCTTAGTGACCTTATAGAGAGTAAAGGTAACGTCCTTGAGCTTATCGCCCGCCTGGTTGCTCTTATCAACCGATACCGAGCCTGTCTTTACAACATTGTTAAAGGTCGGAGGAGTTGAGGCTGAGCCTGTACCGCTGTAGCTGACGGTTGATTCAAACTGACTGCCGTTCTTGGTAACGTTGACTGTCACCGTATATTCGGTCTGGTCGTAGGTTATCATACCGTCGCCTGACTCCTGCTTTTCCTTTATCGTGTAGGTACGCTCGCCTACAGAGTCGTAATTTATCGCGTCAAAGGAAACCTCCTTTGTAGTTGAGCTGACAGTTTTACTCTGAATTAAGCTTGTACCGCTGTAAAGCTCAAACGTAAACGAATCGTCGGTAAAGCTGACGTCATTTCCCTTGTCATCCTTGAGAGACTTTTTAGCCTCGATTACAGCCGAGGCGCTTGCGGGAGCCTTTTCCGTATTGGTAAAGGAAGCTGTCTCGCCGTCCGCGTCCATAGTGCCTGTTACGCTCGGCGCTGAGTTGGTATAGCTTGCGGGAACCGTCTCTTCTACCTTATACTTGGCGTTTACGGGGATATCCGTGATCGTAACGGTTCTGCCGTGCTTGAGGGTTATTGTTGAACCCGTGCCCGAGTTGCCGTCCGAGTCTGTATACGCGAGGTTATAGCTCTGATAACCGTTGCCGTCTCCGAGGTCAACCTTGACCTGAGCGGTAAAGGTATCGTCCTTAAGCGGTGACGAGGACGTAATAGTATTACCGAGGTAATCCTTTACGGTCTTGGTTATCGAGAGCGGAGCGGTTTTGATCTTATTTGTGAAGCTGTATTTAAGCTCCGCGTAGTCGCCGATATCCGCTCCTGTGGTCGTATCCCTTAAAACATATTTATTGGTTTTAAGCAGATCCGAGCCCGTCAGTCCGTTTGAGGTGCCGAGAACAGCGTCGTTATTCACTAAGTCCGTGACAACCCATGAGGTATCATAAGAGAGCTTATCCGTGGAAGGAATCGCCTCCCTGACATAGACCTGATCTCCGTTTGTAAACTGATTGATAAAATCAGCCGACTGCTTATCCTTCAATCTGAACATACCGTTGGAGCTGTTTGTGGTATTTTCGCTGATACCCGACGAATCAGACAGAGAATATGTAAGTCCCTTCTGAACATCGTCTCCGCGGTAGCTGTAGAAGTTGAATAACTCGTTGTTTACGAGATTCTTAAAGCGCGTAGTGGATTTGATACCGCTGTTAACGCCGTCGATGTTGACTGTTTTGTCAACGATAACGTCGTTTTCGGGCAGAGTCATCGAGAAGCTCATCTTACAGTTACTCTCAAACAAGCCTCTCTCCATATAGAAGATGGACATTGTGTAGGTCTGGGAGTAGTCGAAGTCAAAGGTGGTTTCCGTTGTGCCCGATCCGTAAACATCATCGGCTGTCGCCTTACAGACTGCCGCGGTACCGCTTGTAGTTCCTGTTGTCGGAAGGAAGCTGATGTTACCTGTAGCTTTCTTATGGTTACCGCCGAGGTCGAGGACAAGCTTTGAGTTACCGTTTCTGTCGGTGATATATACCCAGAGGTCGTCATCTCCCGAATAACTGAACTTGACTTCCTTGCCGTCGTCGTCACGTCCGCCGTTCGGTACTCTGAACTTCATATCCATTCTGATACCGAAGCCGTAGTCGATCGCTTCGCTGCCCGCCGAAGCCTTACCCGCGTCAATAGGCGCGCCTCCGTCCCAGCGTTTAGCCGACATCGGAGTAGAGATACCCGCGTCCGCGGGAGCGCTTCCCCACTGGTTAGGATATCTTGAGCTGTTAAGCCAGAAAGCGCAGTTGGTGTTGCTCAGATTGTTGACCTCAGCCTTATCGTTCTGGTTGTTGGGATTGCTGAATACACAGCCTGTCGCTCCTACGGGAACAGCAATACGATAGTTGCCGTTGCCGACGCTTGTCATACTGTTTCCCGGGAAATTAGCTCCGACAGTTCCGCTGCCATTGTAGAAGTAGCACTTTGCGCCGCTCCATCCTGTTTCCGAGGGTGAAAGATATACATACTTTGTACCGCCGTCAACATAGTAAGCGCCGTAGCTCAGATCGCTTGAATCAGTCGTCTGATTTCCGTCGCCGCCCGAGCCTTTGTTGAGAAGGAACTTTGTAGCGCCGTCGGGAATCTTAATTCTGCGGTTTGTGCCGCCCCCGTAATAAGACTCCATCTTGTAGCCCGGGAACGCCTTGCCTACATAATTACCGTTGTTATCAAAGAAATAACAGTACAGGTCGCTCCAGTTCGTGCTGTCCTTACTAGCGTAAAGATAACGCGTATTTGTAGCGGTTGTCTTATTATCTCCGTGACTCTTACGGTTGTTGAACGGGAAGATTCCGTAGTACTTGTTAGCGCCGTACGTCTGACCTGTCTCAACATAAGTGTCGCTCGGATTCATAAAGTACTTGAGTCCGTCCTCAACGCCGTTGGATGTACCCGTAGCGTAGTTGACCGCTACAGGCTTAACTACGTCGTTCGGAGCCGAGCTGCCTGTTGACTGCCATGTAAAGTACACGTTATCACGAGCGTTATTTGAATCAAAATCGTAATAGGTAGTCTTACCGCCCACGCTCTTTGAGGTTCTGAACGGGAACATACTGCTGACAGTCTTTACCTTGCCGCTGAGCGATGACGCGTCGAAGTAAGGCGCGGGAGTTGACGAAGTAACCATCAGCTTTTTATTATTCGGGCTGAGGCTGCTCCTCATAAGTCCCTGATAGCTCTGATGAAGGTTGGAAAGACCGTTCGAGTTATTCGCGGCGTAATTAAAACTCGTAACCTGCGAAGTGATAAACGAGCTAAACATATTACCGCTCGTCATACTCGAAGAATAATCAGCGCCGTTGTGAGTGCTTCTGTCGTAGGAGCCCGCAGTATTACAGTAGTTACCGAAATACAACGGCTTCGACCAGCTTGAGTTGTTGTCGGCGATACCGCTGATCACACTGTTGAGCTGCTTGAACGGATACCAGTCGTCAGACGAACCGTTAAAGCCCGTACCCGCCTGATTACCGTTGAGCCAGCCGTTAGTAAGCTCCGCGTCGCTGAGATAGTCAAAGTAAGTAGCGTTAGTCCAGTAGATGTTACTCGCTGTGTTGCCTATGGTTTCGGCATTATAGCCGGACGCGCCTGTCTTATCCTTAGTATAATTCGCAGCCTTAACGCTTTGCCTGGGAATCGAAAGCCCCGCAAAAACAGCGCTGATCAATACCGCCGCCAAAACAAGAGAACTGAATCTGACAAAAAAGCCTGAGCCTTTAGCCGCGTGATTAAGTTTTCTTTTCATTCATTGTTTTCCTTTCCGCGAAAGCGTGCACATTTCGCTTATTCTTTTCCAAAAAATCGGATACAGCTTTGCACGAAGCCGATAATGCGCAACTGGCGCATTTTATTCACATTGAATTATACTACAATAAGACGCAAACGTCAATTAAATTCGCATTTTTGTAAACATTTCGTTATTTTTTTAACATTTTAAAACCGCCGAAATCTTTATTTGCAACGCAAAAAAGGGTCAGTCCGAACGACTGACCCTGAAATTTTTGAAATTTTAAAAGCTTACGCGAGCAACATTCTCTTTGCTTTTGCGAGGTATGAGAGGAAGAGGATGTAGGAAATAAATGAGAGCACGAGGCTGAGGCAAAGGCAAACGATGCTGATGATTCTCAGGAATACGAACGAAGCGAGAATGCCGTATGAGATAGTACCGATGATAGCGAGAACGTAAACGAAGGTGATAGCCTTGAAGATCACGGCGCCCTTGGCTACCATTTCAGCGTTACCGAGAGCATTGGCAAGGTTCATAATACCCTGAACGATAAGAACTGTTGAAATGAGGTCGCAGAGTCTGTTTACGGAGTCGCAAACGCTGTAAATAGTTGTGTTGCTTGACTGGAAGAATGAGCCGACTACGGAAGCGACAACTCCGAGAATAACCATATACAGAGCGTACTTGAAGAACTTCTCGTCCTTACCCGCCTTTGAAAGACCGACGATCTCAAAGATAGCGGCGAGAAGTAAAACGATGATACCGCCGAATGAGAACGCGCCTGCTCCGAAAAGTGATCCGAGTCCGACTAAGGCGTTATCAGCCTCTACGCCGACTCCTGCGAAAACCACAAAAATTGCGGCGAAGCCCATAGCGAGAATGCCGATGATCTGTAGAATTTCAGCCGCGAAAATCTTTTTTACGCCTGAAAAAGCATTAGGGAATTTCATTTTTTCAATCTCCTTTAAAATTATTTTGTGAAACCGAATCAGAACTATCGGCTTCATACAACTAAATTATACAGTATTGTATATTGGTTTTCAATTAAATTCTTTATAATTTTGAGTTACATTTTTGTAAAATAAAACCATGAAAAAGCCGCCTCAAAAGAAGCGGCTTTAACTGAGTTAATTATTTCGGAGTGATAACAAACGCGTTTGGATTATCGTCGGGATTTTCCGCGTGGATTTTCAGAAAATCTCCAAGATATGACGCGGAGTTGTCGTCTATCAGAATCCACAGCTCATTCTCGGAAAAGCCCTTATAATCCTTTGTCTGCAATTTATTGCCGTCGTTGATGATCAGATTGTAGGTGCCCGTTCCGTTATAGGTGAAGCTGTATTCAAACCAGCCGTTAGCGCCCTTAGTCATAGCGCCGCCGGGCCAGCTCGTATTCGCGGAGTAGTTGCCCTGATCGTTGCCGTCGATATCAGAGCCCCAGATCCAGAGGTAAGGCGTGTAGCTTGATTTTCCGCCGTGCTTAACGTGAATCTTCACATCATTTCCGACGGGAGTATAGCGGTAATTTATCTGAGCGGGAGCGCCGTAGGGAATTTTGCCCGAGGCGTTCTTCGGAACATTGTCCTTGTCGAGCTTATATCCGACAAAGCCGCGAGCCTCGGTAGAATAGTCGTCCCCTACCCTGCCCGTCGTTTCAACAGGATCAATGATCGGCTGTCTGTCGCCGTTGTCGTCGATATAATAGTAATTCGCGATAAATTTGCCCGTTGAGAGCTTATAGTCCGCCAGCCACTTCTGCATCATCGTAACGTCCGAGATATTGACAGCGCCGTCGTAGTTGAAGTCGAAATTCACGATCTCACCCGCGCTTTTTACAACTATGTCCGCAAGGATCTTTTGCAGGAGAGTAACGTCCTGAATATTGCTTACGCCGTCATTATTTATGTCGCCGTGCGAGGTGAGCGACTTTGGAACATAATCCGTATATACGTAGGTAACGGTCTTGTGACTGTCTGAATATGCGCCTGACTCATCACCGACAACATTGTCAAGTGTGTAGATATTCGGGACATCAACTGACGGAGAGGTAATATATCCCGCGCCGATCTCGCCCTGAATGATCATAGGCTCGTCAAGCTTGTTGCCGAGGGAGTCCTGATATTTAACCTCAACAGTGCCTGTGTTTGACTCTATGGGGTTAGCGTTAAAGCTTTCGGAGTCAACCGCGATGATCGTTGAGTAGCCGGGAACGGAGAATCTTGAGCCCGTAACCTCGCCGAGCTTTTCAACGCCCGCCTGTTTATCATTTGCGATTATTACCCACGAGGTACAGGAGGTATCCTTAAGCGTTACGCTGACCTGCTTTGCCGCGGCGTTATGGATGACAGCCATCTTCTTCCACTGACCGCTCTGATCGTTTGTGACCGTGAAGCCGCACTGGAAAGCGTTCTGTCCGAGGTTAGCGCTCTGGAATACATAGGAATTGAGATAACGGTTATCAGGGCAGGTAAAGGGCATGAAGTTCTTCCTGATAAGCATAAGCCCGCGGTAATATGAAACGAGATCGGGGTAAGAAACGAGGTTGTTCCAGCTTATCTTATTGATCGAGGAGGGCGAGCGGTATGAGTTCTCGTCGCCGTACTTGGTGCGAGCCATCTCCTCTCCCGCGAGTATCAGAGGAATACCCTGCGAGGTGAATACGATAGCCGCCGCCATCCTGTTCATTTTCAGAGCCGTGGTGTTCCTCACGCCGTAATCCGCGAGGGAGGTTGACGACATAATCTGGTCGTAGAGCGTAAGGTTATCGTGGCACGCGGCGTAGGTCACCACCTGCTCGGGAGCCCTAGCCTTGAAGTTATAGCTGCCGTCGCGCGTATTCGCGTTAACGCCGTAGTTGATATTGCCCGCGTAGGAGCTGTTGCCCGCGATAAAGCCCTTGTCGGCTCTGTCAAACACAGAGCCCTTTACGCCGTTGCGAACGCTGTCGTTAAACAGGGCTATACGCGAATCCAGATAGCCGCAATTAGCCTGAGTAGCCTGTCTGAACTTAGCGCCTGAACAGGTTTTGGTCGGAAATTCGGAGCTTCCTCCTGTCCAGCCCTCACCCCAGATCGTGATTCTATTATCAACAGCGTCGAGACGTTCACGGATAATGTTCATCGTCTCAACATCCAGAAGTCCCATAAGGTCAAATCTAAAGCCGTCGATATGATACTCGTCAACCCAGTACAAGCAGGAGTTTACGATATATTCTCTCGCCATAGCTCTCTCCGACGCGACCTCGTTGCCGCAGCCTGAGCCGTCCGAGAATCCGCCGTTGCTTTTCATACGGTAGTAATAATCGGGCACTGTAGCCTGGAAACAGCTGTAGTCCTTGCTGACTGAGGCGGTATGATTGTAAACAACGTCCATAACTACCGAGATTCCCGCGTTATGAAGCGCCTGGATCATCTGCTTGCACTCTTTGATCCTGACGTTGCCGTCGAAAGCGTTCGACGAATACGAGCCCTCGGGAACGTTATAGTTCCTTGGATCATAGCCCCAGTTGAACCGGTCGTCATCAACAGCCTCGTTGACAGAGCTGAAATCATAGAAGGGATTTATCTGAACGGTAGTTACGCCGAGCTGTTTAAGGTAATCAACGCAGGTTGAAACCGTACCTTCATTGTTGAGCGTAGTGCCTGTTTCGGTAAAGGCGAGATATTTTCCGCGGTTTTTATCGCTTACTCCCGAAGCCTCGTCCCACGAGAAATCCTTGATATGAACCTCCCAGACAGTAGAATCGGTCTGACTGTCAGGCAGAATATGTCTGTCGCTGTCCCAGTAGTCAGGATCGGTGGAATCAAGGTCGCAAACCATTGAGCGATCGCCGTTTACGCCTACAGCCACCGAATAAGGATCCTGAGTCTCAGCCGTCTGTGAAGCGCCGTTGGTTGAATGAATGGAAGTGACCGTGTAGGTATAATAGGTGTCCTTGATGTCGCCGTCAACGGTACACTGCCATACGCCTGTCCAATGAGAACCGTCCATCAATTTTTCCATTGAGACTTCGCCGAGCTTACCCGCGCCTTCCTCCTTATCGGAGCCTGTAGCAAAGCGGTTGAGAATAACCGACGTCGCTGTCGGAGCCCAGAGCTTAAAGGTTGTCGAGGCGGGCGAATAGGTCGCGCCGAGGTCGTCCCCGTCATACGCGTATTCAGCGTCAACCGCTTCGGCGGCGGTCACATAGCTGTTCGCGCCGACGGTATCCTTTGACTCAGCCGCGAAGCCTGTCACTGCGCCGAAGGATAACAGCAGGCATACCGCAAGTACGCAAGCGGTAATTTTCCTTAAAGTTTTCATAGTAAACCTCCTTTTATATAAATATTATAAAAGTCTATTTATCATCAGCTCATAATGACGTCAGGAACACGCAAAAAACAATTCGTTGCGGTTATAGCCTGTCGTAGTCATATAGAGCTTAGCTTCGTGGTTTTCCATCAGGTTTGATACGATATACTGACGGAAGGAATCAACATCTCCGTCCGTGTCCGTAATATCAAAGATTTTGCCCGAATCACGCAGGATAACTCTTACGCCGTCATCCTCCGAAATTATGGTACATTCCGCGTACAGAGGCTTGCCCGACTCCGAGTTTTTATCGGAAATCAACATCAGGATATCCTCCGTGATCACTCCGCCGAA
>CACYDB010000111.1 GCA_902773035.1 uncultured Ruminococcus sp.
CCTGAGCCGTGAGCACGGGCAAGCAGGTCAATCTCTGCGTTAAGAGGACGGATTTCGTCAATGCCTCTGCCGTCAACTCTCTTGTGCTCGTCCTTGAGCCATGAACGGACAACATGCTTCTGAACAAGATACATAATCTCGTCAAGCTTTGCGGTATTCTCTTCAAACTGCTCGTCATACTTCTCGTGAACTGCCTGATAGATAGGCAGAAGTCTTTCGTCACGGACATTCTTGTCGTCTGTGTCGAGGGCGACCTTGATGTCAGCCTCGGAGAAGTTGAAGATAGCCTCGAACATATCGTGATCGGGCTCGTTTGAGGGATACTCGAACTTAGCCTTGCCGATTTCGGCAACGATGCCGTTAATGAACTCGATAATCTTCTGGTTAGCCTCGTGACCCGCCATAATAGCGTTGTACATTGTGTCGTCGTCAACGCAGTTAGCGCCCGCCTCGATCATAGCGATTCTCTCGCTTGTTGAGGCGACAGTTGTAGCCATATCGGAAACGGCTCTCTGCTCCTCGTTGGGATTGATGACGATTTCGCCGTCAACAAGACCTACCGAGCATGAGCTTACGGGACCGTTCCAGGGGATGTCGGAAATCGAAATAGCGATCGAGGTACCGATCATAGCGGCAACCTCGGGTGAGCAGTCGGGATCGACAGCCATTACCGTACATACTACGGAAACGTCGTTACGCATATCCTTGGGGAAAAGCGGACGGATAGGACGGTCGATCACACGTGATGTGAGGATTGCCTTCTCGGAGGGTCTGCCCTCACGCTTTAAGAATGAGCCCGGGATTCTGCCCGCAGCGTACTGCTTCTCCTCATAGTCAACTGAGAGCGGGAAAAAATCTACGCCCTCACGCGGCTTAGCGGAGGCTGTTACAGCTACGTGTACGACTGTCTCGCCGTAGCTGATAAGGCACGCGCCGTTGGCGAGCTGAGTCATTTTACCGGTTTCGACCTTGAGAGGTCTGCCGGCGAATTCGGTTTCAAAAACCTTGTAGTTCGGAAATTCCATTGTTCTGTTCATAAATTAATCCTTTCTGAGTTTTTCTCAATTTATTTCACAGGATCATTCATAAACACTTAGCAATAAAACCAAGAGATTTCGGATGAAAAAGTCTCCTCGTTTTACCGCTAAATCGTAAGTGAAAAAATCCTGCAATAAACGCAATATAGGGCAAACGTTTCCGCCTGCCCTAAAATGTCAAAATTACTTACGGATACCGCATCTCTTGATGATTGAACGATATCTCTCAATATCCACGTTAGTGAGATACTTAAGGAGAGAACGTCTCTGACCAACCATCTTAAGAAGACAGCGTCTTGAGTGATGGTCCTTCTTGTGCACCTTGAGGTGCTCGGTTAAGTCGTTGATTCTCTTTGTAAGCAAAGCGATCTGAACCTCGGGAGAGCCTGTATCGCCCTCGTGGGTCGCGTACTCGGCAATGATTGCCTGTTTTTCTTCGGGTAACATTTAAATTCCACCTTTTAAAAAAATTTAGTAAGCACTGATTAATTCGAGTGCGCAAATCGCGCTGTCAGATTTTTTGTCAGGTTGTACAAACAATCAGTTCGCATACTGTCGTATGGGAGCTGATTTTTGGGCAAGCTGACGGAAAATATGCAAGCGAGTTGTGTGCATTGAATTGGTCAGTGGTTGCTATAGGCTTGCACGCAGGTTAAGGCTGTGAAAATCCGCATATACGGCTTGATCCAAAATCCGCGAAGCAGCTCAACGAAAGATAGTATAACATATTTTCTTTGAAAAGTAAAGAAGAATATTTATACGTTTAGTATTCAAAATTTGTATATAATACCTTTTTACGTACAAATAGCCGTCCGGAATCCACACAGACGGCTGATATTTATACAAAAACCGATATTACTGGCTTTTAACGATCTTGGAAATCTGCTTACTGATGAACTCTTTTTCTTCGGAGTTCATATTTCTGTAAGCCATAACAAGCTGTTCTTCGCTCGGAGTCAGCGTTTTGAAGACATCGCTGCCGCCGCCTGACGCGGCAAAGGAGACAGTTTCTTCCGCGGTATAGCCGAGCAGCGTATTGAAATCTACATCAAGAATATTGCAGATCTTCTTGAGCTTTTCCTGACCCGGCTCAGACTTACCTGTTTCATAGTAAGTGTAGGTCGAGCGGGAAATGTTCAGCATATCCGCCATTTCCTGCTGAGAGAATTTTGAGTGTTTTTTACGAAGATCACGGAGATGTCTACCAAAAGATTTTGACATAACATATACCACCTTTCTGCAATCTTCAAAACAGATATATTCGGGTTTCGAACAAAAAACTACCGAACCTATAAGCTTTGAATATAGTATAAATTAGAAAATAAACTATGTCAATATAAGTGGGTAAATTGTCACCATCAAAAAGCGCGATTTATCTTATTTTGACATATATTTCTAAAAAAAGCCCTTGCAATATTTAATAAATAGATGTATAATAACTGTTGTTGCACAAATTCATATCAGCTGGTGTAGCTCAGTCGGTAGAGCATCTCACTCGTAATGAGAAGGTCACGTGTTCAAGTCACGCCACCAGCTCCATAATTAACGGTGCAGGTCTTTGACCTGTGCCGTTAATTATTATATGTTTCGCGTGACTTGAAAGGGCGTCAAGAAAACAGTCCTGCGGACTGTTTTTAGCCCGTAGTTTAGCAGAACGTTTAGCTCCGCACACGCCCCATCAAGCGAGGTATGCATTTAC
>CACYDB010000112.1 GCA_902773035.1 uncultured Ruminococcus sp.
AACCCAAAGGAGCTGTTCCTCGGAGAACTGGTCGGTACAGCTCGGGTCGTAGTCGCCCTCGATCGCCATAAAGATGAACAAATCTCCCGTACTCTTTTCAGAAAATGAGAAGTACGGCTTTTCAAGCGATCGAGCCCTTAAAAAAGACTGCTGTCCGATAAGCGTTCCGCATCTCAGGTCGTGATTACCGTTTGAGGTATGGACGGGGATTTTACAGCCCGACTCCCTGATCACGCGGTGAAAGACCTCCCATTCCTCGTCAGCTCCCGAGGCGTTCGTGACCGTATCTCCCGCGAGAAGAATAAACTCAACTCCCGACTTTTCGGCAAAGCTCAGAGCCTCGCCCCAATGTCTTTCGGCGTTGGTAAAGAAGCCGCAGTTGTCTATATGAGCGTCCGCGAACGCGCAGAAGGTGTACAGAGGCGCGCTGTTTACGAGCTCTTTTATTGTAAGCGGATTATTTGATTTTTTATCCCTGAGCCCGTTCATCAGCGCCTCCCCTTTATTTACATTCTAAATTCAAAGTTTTTTCGACTGGATCGTAAGTCATCTCGATACAATCACCCTCGGAAATACCATAAACTGTTACGCTCTTGCCTCTTTCCGACGAGTCAACAAGCGTGTACTGCTCACTCCCGCCCGAGCTGAATGTTAACGACTGACTGTCGGATACACAGCTGTAGGTTTTTGTCTTGGGATTGTAGATACAGAAGCTGAGGTTGCCCGTGTCGGAATGATAATACTCATACGTATAGGTGCCGTCGGCGTTATCGTTAAACCTCACTCCGCTGTCGTAATTCCACTTGTGATTATCGGTGTGATAGTAGAGCGCGAAGCTGTTGTTTGAGCCCTCGGGCTCCGTTTCGGTAACGGGAAGGTTAACGTCCGTGTTGAAGCTGAAGTTTCCGACCTTCAGCTTGCCGTCGGAACCCTCGCCCTTGATATAGAAACAGTTTTTGCCGTATTTTACAAGCGAGATATCAACCGTCTGACCCGTGTTTGTGCCGTTGCTGAAGATAAGACTATCATACTCCGCCACGGACGCGAAACGTATTGCGTATACGTCGTGACCCGAGTTTGTGCCGACCTTTTTAAGCTTGGCTCCGGGCCAGCTGACGTTATGCTTATCGCCCTTCCACGCGTAAGCGTAAACCGCGCTCCAGTCGTATGTATTTTCAAAGAAGTAGGTGTCGCCTATATCGTAAACCTCAGGCTTGCCTACGTGAGTGACAATCGCCTCGAGGTCGCTGAGCTTCTTATTAAAATCGTCTATAAGAGCGCTGTCCGCGCTTGTTTTTGACTCATTCTCCTTGTACAGCTTTTTCAGCGCCTGATACTGGTCGTAGGACGCGAATGAATAGTAGCCCGCAAGCTTCTGGCGAACCTTTGTAAGCTTTGAGGTAAGATCGCTGTCGCCCGTGAGCTTTTTAGCCGTCTTAGCGGGGCTCTTGGGCTCTTTTACCGCCTTCTGAGAATCTTTCTCTTCGTCAGGCTCGTCCAACGAGGAAATCAGAGCGGCAAGGAATTTCTGTATTTTTGTCGCGTCCTTTATGGTGACGTTGCCGTCGTTATCGGTGTCGGCAAGCTTTCTCTGATAATCCGAAATTGTCAGAAGCTTTGCCAGCGCTCTCTGTATGGTTGTGGTATCGCGGATATTGACTGCGCCGTCGAGGTTGACGTCGCCTTTTTCGTAAGCCTCGGTAGCGGGCTGAGTCGTCTGAGTTTCAGTCGCCGTGGAGGTTTCCTCTGTTGTTTCTGTCGGCGCGGTAGTATCCGTCGGTCTTGCCGTTGATGAAGTTGCCTCCGTCGTATCAGGGGCAGATGTAGCCTCGGTTTCGGGCTGAATGGTCACAGGCGTACGCGAGCCCTCCATAATATACGAATACTCGGGAAAAATCAGTCCGTCTGTAAGATCGGCTCCGTAGAATACAACCTCGTTATCAAACACCTCAACATAATAGCCCTGTGAATTATAACCGACTTCTCCGTCATCATTATAATATTCGAGCGAGTTGCTGCCTTCCTTGGCTTTTGTTGTGCCGGCAACAGCAGGATTATGTATCATATTACAGGCTGTGTTGTTCTCATTGGAATAATTGTAGCCCATCGAAAAATCCTCGTGACTGTGTCCCGACATAAAGATAAGTCCGGGATAATCCAGAAGCACTTTTTTAAATCTTTTTGTTGAGTCGAAGCTTTCTCTTATATGTCCCTTATAGTATGGATTGGACATCCTGTCGCCCGCTCCGAAGCCGTTAATCGGCGAGTGTTCGATAATATAAACATTTACTCCGGTGTTGTAGTACTTTTTGATAAGCTTTTCGAGCCAGTTAAGCTGAGCGTCTGAGAACTGGCTTGACTCATTTGCTTTCGACTTGGTATTGCCTTCGAGCGCCATAAAAATAAATACATCGCCCGAATTTTTTTCGACCATATAATAGTAAGGCTTTTTTGCGTCGTAATTAGCGGCAGTACTGTCGGTACCCGTAGCTCTTATAAACGCTTTCAATCCGCTTGACTCACTACTGCTTGGATCATCACTGCGCATATCGTGATTTCCGTCGGATTCCCATACGGGATTTACGTAATCCGAATTGGCAAGAAGCCTTTCGTATTCTTCCCACTCAGCGTCGGGACCCGTAGCATTGGTAACCGTATCTCCCGAAGTTACAATAAAATCGGTTTTCATCTTAACGCCGTATTTAAGAGCGTCCGACCAGCGCTTTGAAGCTTTTTTATAATAAACTCCGTTCGCGTCTTTATCAATATGGATATCGGAATATGAGTTAAAGGTATAAAGCAGTTTGCCCGCGTTCAGTCTTTTCTTCTCGGGCAGAACATACTGTGCAACCTGTGAATTGCTGTCGTTTAAAGCGACAATTCTTGTCGCGCCCGCGGGAATAGTCGTATGTTTATCGAAAGTGAATTTTTTACTTCCGCCTTTTTTGAAAGTATCGGACGCTATCGGATAATAACCGGCTAAAGCTCCGCTGCCGTCAGCCCAATAGAGCTTATAGTTTGCATCGCCGGCATTGTTAAGCGTAAGCGTACCCTCGGCGTAACCCGCTGTATTCTTATCGGTTCCCGAAAACGTATAAGTTAACGTAAGACCCTCCGCCGCCGCGTATGAAGCGCAGAAAGCCCATACGAGCGCCAATATTAGAACAACCGATACAATACGTGTTCTTTTTAAGATTTTCATTTTACCACCTCAGGCTCATTATACTATGCTTTCGGGATAGATTTCAAACCTTAACAGCGTATTATATTTGTCAATTTTTAACTACTTCATAACGGTCGCTTTCGGAAAGTGTGAAATCATTCACAATTCCCTCGCTGATATAAAGCTTTTTGTCAGTGGTCAGAATCACATAGTCAAAATCGGGATTATCCCTGTGATACTCGCGCGCTCCGTCGAGCCCCTTGACGAACAGCGCTGTAGAAAGCGCGTCGCTGAGAGTTCCGCTGTCCGAGATAACCGTCACCGAAGCAATTCCGTTATCGGAGGGGAAGCCTGTTTGGGTGTCGATAATATGTATATATCTCCTGCCGTCCTTCTCAAAGTATCGCTCATAGCCTCCCGAGGTCGCGACGACCTTGTCCGAGCAGCTCACAAAGCCTATGTAATCGGAAGGATTATCCGGGTCAGCGATTCCGACCCGCCACGGCGTACCGTCGGGTTTCCTGCCGTGGACGGCAATCGTGCCTCCGAGGTTGAGCAGGGAGGTTTCCACGTTATTATCGCCGAGAATTTCAAGGCACTTATCGGCGGCGTAGCCCTTCGCGACTGCGCCGAGGTCAAGCTTGGCGTTATTTTTGAGCTTGACCTTATCATTGTCAACCTCTATGTTTTTATAGTTGACAACTTTGAGCGCGGACTGTATCTCCTGCTTTTCGGGCACCCTGTACTTACCGCTGAGAAAGCCCCATTTTTCAACGACAGGCAGGATCGTAACGTCAAGCGCGCCGTCGAGCCTGTCGCAGAGAGTCAGCGACCTTTTCAGCAGGGCTGAAAGATCGTCGGAGGGCTTGACCTCCTTGTCGCGATTGAGGGCGTAAACCTCGCTGTTTTTATCCGTAACGGAAAAGAGTGAGTCGAGCCTTTTTATCTCGCCCGTAAGCTTTTCGCCTACGCTCTCATCGCCGTAGTATTCGATTTTCATAAATGTGTCCATAGCCTCGACAGATACGCTCTGCTTTTGCGTACCGCAGGAAGCGAGCGTTAAAACGAGGATCGCCGCCGAAAACGCGGCTAATAATTTTTTCATATCGTTATAATATCAAACGGCAAGCCGCCTTGTCAATTGACACAGAAAAATTTATAGGTATAATTAAAGCTATGAAGTATAAAATCCTTATAATAATCTGCGTTATTCTTACGGTTCTCGGAGCGGTCGGAAGCATACTTGTACTCAACTCCCCTCCGAAAACAGAAGTTAATATTATTTCCGACGGCAAGGTTATCCGCTCTCTCGATTTAAGCGCTCAGGAGGACGTCGAGTTCACGGTCACTTACAAGGGCAAATCCAACGTAGTCGAGGTCAGGGACGGCAAAATCCGCGTCAAAGAGGCTGACTGTCCCGATAAGACCTGCGTTAAAACAGGCTGGCTGAGCTCGTCGGCTATGCCGATAGTATGCCTGCCGAACCGCCTTGTGATCGAGTTCAACGATAATGAAAGCGAGGTGGACGCTGTTGCGTGGTAATTTAAGACGGCTTACGGAGCTTTCCCTGCTGACAGCCGCCGCGCTGATAATCTTCATAATCGAGCTGCAAATCCCGAGCCCGTTCGTCATCCCGGGAATAAAGCTCGGACTTTCAAACATCATAACCGTCTACGCCGTGTACCGTTACCGAGCTTTTGAAGCGTTCTCGGTGCTGATCGTCAGGATACTACTCGGCTCGATTTTTTCGGGAAATCTGACGGCGCTTATTTACAGCCTGACGGGAGGACTGCTGTGCTTTTTGGGAATGCTCGTTTTCAAGAGATTTATCGACGAGCGTCACCTGTGGATTTCGAGCGTTTTCGGCGCGGTACTGCACAACACAGGTCAAATCGCCGCCGCTCTACTGCTCCTGCAAACACCGCAGATCCTTATGTATTATCCGTTTTTGCTATTGGCGGGATGTCTTTCGGGAGCGTTCACGGGACTGTGCGCGCAAATCATTGTAAACAGAATAGATATAAGAAAATCGGACAGCTGAACTGTCCGATTTTTGCTTTATTTTTCAATTATAATACAGCCGACCGCGCATTCCTTGGCGCAGATTCCGCAGCCTACGCACTTTTCGTAGTCAACTACGGCGCGATTGTCTATAACCTTGATAGCTTCCTTGGGGCACGCCTTCTCACACTTACGGCAGCCGATACAGCCGTTTGAGCACACCTTACGCGTAAGCGCGCCCTTATCCTTGTTGGAGCAGGTCACGACTATATGTCTGCGCGCGGGAGCGATGGAAATAAGCCTGTTGGGGCAGGTTTTAGCGCAGATTCCGCAGCCGATACACTTCGAGCGGTTTATGCGCGCCAAGCCCTTTTCAATACAAATCGCGTCCTCGGGACACGCCGCCTTACAATCGCCGAAGCCGAGACAGCCGTAACCGCACTTGCCCTTGCCGCCGAAGATAAGCTTCGCCGCCTTACAGCTTTCGATTCCGACGTAATTTACGTTATCCTCAGTCTTATCGCAGTCGCCGCCGCAGTGTATGATCGCTACCCTCGGAGACGCCTCCTCAACCTCGATCCCGAGCACCTCGGAGAGCTGTTTTACAACCTCCGCTCCGCCGGGAACGCAGAGGTTAGCCTGAGCGCCGTCCTCAACCAGAGCCTTGGCGTAGCCGTCACAGCCCGCGAAGCCGCAGGCTCCGCAGTTGGCGCCGGGCAGACATTCCCTGACCTTAGGGATACGCTCGTCCTCGTGAACCTTCATAATAATCGAAGCCGCGACAAGCACAACGGCGCATATAAGTCCGATAATCGCTACGGGGATCACCGCTATAAGAATTGCATTCATACCGCGACCCCCTTACTTAGCGAACAGATTCTCAATTACGCCGCCGAAGCCGAGAAAGCTCAGCGAGGTAATTGACGCCGCTATCAGAGTTACAGGAAGTCCCTTGAAGGACTTCGGGATATCCGCGCCCTCGATCTTTGAGCGGACGCCCGAGAACATAACCATAGCCAGAAAGAATCCGAGTCCGCTTCCCAGCGAGTTCACCATAGCCTCAATAAAGGTGTAGCCCTCGTCGATGTTGAGAATGGTAACGCCGAGCACCGCGCAGTTGGTGGTGATAAGCGGCAGATAAACTCCGAGGCTCTTGTGGAGCGCGGGAATATAACGCTTCAGAACGATCTCAACGAGCTGAACAAGCGCCGCGATAACAAGGATAAAAACGATCGTCTGCAAGTACCCGAGGTCGTTGGGATCGAGCAGATAAATCTGAATCGGATAAGTGACAGCCGTCGCCATAAGCATAACAAAGATAACGGCTAAGCTCATTCCCGTCGCGGAGTCGAGCTTCTTGGAAACGCCCAGGAAGGGACAGATTCCGAGGAATCGCGATAGAACGTAGTTATTGATAAATACGGCGGAGAGCAGAATGATAATCAACTTAGTCATTTACACGCCCTCCTTGTCAGCCTCAGCCCCGTGGCAGACAGCCCTTGACGGACAGCCCTCGCAGCCGAAGTCCTTCTTCTTCGGCTTAGAGCTGAAGAACTTATTGACGATCGCTATAAGCAGACCGAATACAAAGAATCCGCCCGGAGCCATTGTCAATATGGAGATCTTGTTGCTTTCGAGCACGGGAATCGGAATACCGAAGAACGTTCCGTTGCCGAAAACCTCTCTGATAACAGCCATAGCGCACAGCGCCAGCGTAAAGCCCGCGCCCATTCCGAGCGCGTCGATCGCCGAGTCTATGACCTTGTTTTTATTAGCGAACATCTCGGCTCTGCCGAGGATGATACAGTTAACAACAATGAGCGGAAGATAAATTCCGAGGCTCTTGTCGAGCGCGGGCGCGAACGCCTTGACGAGCATCTGAACCATAGTTACGAAGCCCGCGATAAGCACGATGTAGCACGGAATACGAACCTTGTCGGGAATAACCTTACGCAGCGCCGAGATAACGATATTGGAGCAGAGCAGTACGACAGTCGCCGCGGCGCCCATTCCGAGAGCTCCCGATACGGTCGTAGAGGTGGCGAGGGTCGGACAGGTGCCGAGAATAAGCACAAGCAC
>CACYDB010000113.1 GCA_902773035.1 uncultured Ruminococcus sp.
ACGCTGGAATTCTGACCTCCGAAGCCGAAGGCGTTTGACATAGCGTAGCTGATGTCAGCCTTGCGCGCCTCATTGGGAACGAAGTCGATTTTGCAGTCGGGGATCGGGTTTTCAAGATTGATCGTCGGCGGGATAATGCCCGTTTCAACAGCCTTGATACAGGCGATTACTTCCGTGATTCCGCCCGCGCCCATCATATGACCCGTAGCGCCCTTTGTTGAGCTTACGAGGGGGAGAGTGTCTCCGAATACCTCGGCAACGGAATGAGTCTCAACCTCGTCGCCCTTGGGCGTAGATGTGCCGTGAGCGTTGATGTAGCCGATGTCTGAGGGCTTCAAGCCCGCCTCGGCGAGAGCCTGCCTCATACACGCGATAGCTCCTCTGCCCTCGGGGTGCGGAGCGGTTACGTGATAAGCGTCGCTTGTGTTGCCGCAGGCGAGAAGCTCGCCGTAGATTTCAGCGCCTCTTTTGAGGGCGTGTGACTCTGTCTCCAATATAAGCGCTCCGCCGCCTTCGCCGATGACAAAGCCGTCTCTGCTCTCGTCAAAGGGACGCGAGGCGCGCTGAGGGTTGTCATTGTTGCGCGAGAGAGCCTTGGCGTTAGCCAGACTGTAGATGAAGATGGGGCAGTGAGCGGACTCGGCGCCGACGGCAATCATAGCGTCAGCCTTACCCGCATGCAAAAGCATTGCCGCCTGATTTATCGCGTCACCGCCTGAGGAACAGGCAGTGGAGATTGTGTAGCTGGGTCCCTGAATGTTGTGGGCGATGGCGATATTAGCCGCCGCGATGTTTCCGAGGATCTTCGGGATGAAGCGGGGACCTACCTTTTTGTGAGAGGCGCCCGTCAGCGCCTCCTGAGTAAAGGCGATCGTTGAAATTCCGCTCATAGCGGTTCCCATAACGATTCCCGTCCTCTCAGGCTCGATTTCAAGCTTCGACTGACTGAGCGCTTCCTCAGCCGCGATATACGCGTACTGCATAAAGGCGTCGGTCTTTCTTACAACATCCTTGGGAAGATAATCCGCGGGATTAAAATCCTTGATTTCACCCGCGATCTGAACCGCGAGCTCCTTTGTATCAAAGCTGCGAATTTTTTCGATTCCGCATTTGCCTTCAATAATGCTGTTCCAGTAGTTGTCAACGCCGATTCCTACAGGAGTTACAGCGCCCATTCCCGTAATTACTATTCTCTCCATAACGACCTCCGAAAATTTACTTATTTACATTTTGCATATTCTTATGCTATAATCAAATTATAACAAATAAATCCGTTTGTTTCAATATGTTATTTATGCAAATAAAGCCCGAAAAACATTGTATTGATTTATTATGTGAATAGAGGAAACTATGGACAGTATTCAACTTAAATGCTTTATATCGGTAGCGCGCACTCTGAGCTTTTCCGAGGCGGCGAGAAGAAACTACGTCAGCCAGTCAACCGTCAGCCGCTACATCAAGGATCTGGAGAAGGAGTTCGGCGTCAAGCTGTTTGAGCGTACACGCCGCGAGGTCGAGCTGACATATGAGGGAAAGCTGCTTTTGCCTTACGCGCAGGAAATTATTGATACCATCAACAAAGCCGCCTCGGTCGTAAGCCGTCTTAACAGCGGCAGGGGAGGCAGACTGCGCCTCGCCTACGACGCCGCTTCCGTTGAGTATCCCGTCAAATGCCTTAAAAGCTTTATAAAGAAGTATCCCGACATCGCCGTCGATATGGTCAGTCTTTCGGGAGCGGATATCTCCACGGCTATCAACAGCAGCGACTATGACTTTTTCTTTATGCTGCGCGATATGTTCCCCGATAACGATAATTTTGTTTCGGAATATACGTCAAAGGACAAGCTCAACCTGCTTGTTCCGATGAATTTTGAGGTCACGGGCAATTCCGTTGACGTAGTAAGCCTCAAAAATCAGAGGTTTGTACTGCTCTCGGAGTCGGAGAGCCCGATACTCTATATGGAGATTATGGATATTTTCAGAACCTTCCATTTTTCGCCCGATTCCGTTACGGAGTTTGACGACGTGCGCTCGGTGTTTATGGCGGTAGCCTCGGGAATGGGAATCTCCGTCCTGCCCTCACAGCTCATACGCGGTTATTCAAATCCCGCCGTTAAGCCGCTTGAGTTCAAGGGCATTGAGACCGACCTGACCTATGTTCTCGCGTGGAGAAAGAATAACTCAAATCCCGCGGCGAACCTTTTCCTGAGCTCCCTCAAGCGCGATAATAATGAGGATGAGGACGAGTATATTATTTAGTGAGGCTCAGCTTTTAGCAAATTATACACACGTTTTAACGCGGTGACAATCCCGCCGATAATGCAAAAAGCGTTAAAAATAAATCAGCTTATGCGGATATTGCATAAGCTGATTGTTTCTGTTAGATTATTGTTCCGCCGCCGACTACGGTATCGCCGTCGTACAGGACTACCGCCTGACCCTTGCAGATCGCGCGCTGAGGCTCGTCAAATACAACTCTTATCAAGTCGTCCTCGAGCTGTTCAACCGTCGCGGGCTGCTCCTTCTGATTATATCTGACCTTGGCGCTGACTCTCATTTTGCCCTCGATTCTGTCGCGGG
>CACYDB010000114.1 GCA_902773035.1 uncultured Ruminococcus sp.
ATGATCTTCGCGGCGAAGTCTTTTGCGGCTTGCAGGTCGTCGTCGTTAGGTCTGCCCTTGTGGACTCCCTTGAACTCGCCCTTGCAGTGAAACTCGCGCTTGTCCATCTTGATTCCAACCTTATCGGCTTCCGCCTTGACCTTCTTCCACGTTGAGTTGAGCATCGCCGCGGAGCCGAAGTTGACTATGCGGTCAACCTTGTCGCTGTCGAGCGAGCGGATGAAGCTTCTGACCTCGGGGTCAATGCTGAACGCGTAGTAGGAGTTGCCGAGAAAGAGGATGTCTGCGCGCTCCGTTAAGGGCTCGCTGATCGGGAGCGCCTGAACTCCGACCGCTTCTGCTACAGCCTCGGCAAGCCTTTTTGTATTTCCTGTTTTTGTGTAATATCTGACTGCGATATTCATAGCTTTCTCTCCTTACAGAGCGGCTTCAACGGCTTTTCTGACGTCCTTCATATCAACCGTGGGCTCGAAACGCGCGATGACCTTGCCCTCGCGGTCGATGAGGAATTTTGTGAAATTCCACTTGATGTAGGCTTTGTCGCCGTAGGTCTTGTTATTCTTCTCGGCAAAGACCTTGAGAGCCTTGTTCTTTATGCCCTTGCCGAAGCCCTCAAACTGCTTCTCGGTCGCGAGATACGCGAACAGCGGGTCAGCTGTGTCGCCGTTTACGTCAATCTTTTTGAACTGCGGGAACTCTGTGCCGAACTTCATTGTGCAGAAGGTGTGGATTTCCTCATCATCCCCGGGCGCCTGATTTGCGAACTGGTTGCAGGGAAAGTCGAGGATCTCGAAGCCCTTGTCCTTTAAATCCTTGTACATCTCTTCGAGAGGGTCGTAATGCGGAGTGAAGCCGCAGCCTGTCGCTGTGTTAACGATCAGCAGAACCTTGCCCTTGTATTCAGCCAGGCTAACATCATTTCCGCCTCTGTCCTTAACTGTAAAATCATAAACTGTTTTCATTGTCCTTCTTCCTTTCTTCATCAAGTATTTTGTAGAGAACGCTGTACAGTCCTGCCGCTTCATCCTGAGTCAAGTGAAACTCACGGGCTATCGTTTGGGGAACGCAGAGAGCTTTTTCCCTTAGCTCAAGTCCGCTCTCAGTCAGCGCGATCAGCAGCCGCCGTTCATCCTCACTGTCTTTTTTGCGTGTTATATAACCCTTTTGCTCAAGCTTTTTGAGCAGGGGAGTTACCGTGTTTGTTTTGAGACATAGCGCTTCGCAGAGGAACTTTTCGTTGACGGGAGCCTCCTCCCAGAGTACCATCATCACGATGTACTGCGTGTAGGTCAGGTCGAGCTCGTCGAGCAGCGGCTTGTACCTGCGCGTTATGAGATTTGATACCGCGTAAAGCGGAAAGCATAGCTGGTTTTTGAGCCGTAGGCTCTCGTATTTATCGCTCATTTCTATCACCTTGATTGAATTATATCGCACGCGACATAATTTGTCAAGACGTTTTTTAAAATTATTATTTGAATAGTTTGCTATTTTATTTATTACGTGATAGAATGAAAATGCGGTAAGCTTTATAATCTTCGGAGAAGGGCAGGGTGATTGATTATGAGCGAAACTAAGAAAATTACACATCCTTTTCCGCCGCTCTATGATGAGGATTCGCGCGTGCTGATACTCGGGAGCTTCCCGTCCGTCAAGTCACGCGAGCAGAACTTTTTCTACGGTCATCCGCAAAACCGCTTCTGGCGCGTTATCGCGGAGCTTTTCGGCGAGGAGGTACCTGTCGGGACAGAGGACAAAAAGTCGCTCATTCTGCGTAATCACCTCGCGCTGTGGGATTCGATCCATTCCTGCGTGATAACGGGCTCGTCGGACAGCTCGGTCAGGGATGTCGTGCCGAACGATATATCTGCGATCATAAGCGGCAGCAAGGTCGAGCGCGTATTCTGCAACGGCGCGCTGTCGCACAAAATGTATATGAAGTATATCTATCCGTCAACGAGACTCGAGGCGGTGAAGCTTCCGTCAACCAGTCCCGCGAACGCGGCGTTTTCGGTTGACAGACTTGTTGAGAAGTGGAAGGTAATATTATGAGAAAAATTATTTCATTGATTGCCGCGGTATGTATTCTCGCGCTGAGCGTTCAGAGCTTTTCGGCGCGGGGGATAATGAGCCGCAAGATAGATTTTAAGAACCCTGATTTTATCAAGGGTATGGATATTTCGTCGATAGTCGCGCTGGAGAAGTCGGGCGTAAAATTCTATGACGATAACGGCGAGGAGGACATCTTTAAAATCCTCGCAGACCACGGAGTGAACTATATCCGGGTACGCGTATGGAACGATCCCTTTGACAGCGACGGCAACGGCTACGGCGGCGGTAATAACGACATCGGCAAGGCGTGTGAAATCGGCAGGCGCGCGGCGAAGTACGGAATGAAGCTGCTTGTGGATTTCCATTATTCTGATTTCTGGGCTGACCCGGGTAAGCAGAAGGCTCCGAAGGCGTGGGAAGGTTTCTCGATTGATAAGAAGGTTGAAGCCGTAAAAAGCTTCACATATAATTCTTTAATAGAAATAAAGAACGCCGGGGCTGATATAGGAATGGTTCAGGTGGGCAATGAGACTACGCTCGGCATTTGCGGTGAGAATGAATGGGAGAATATGGCTCGACTGTTCAACGCGGGAGCCTCTGCGGTCAGGGAGCTTGACGAAAAAATCCTCGTCGCGATCCATTTTACGAACCCCGAGAAAACCGATTTTATAAAGAGCCTCGCGGATTTTCTGGGCGACTATAAGGTTGACTACGACGTTTTCGCGACCTCGTACTATCCCTACTGGCACGGCAGTCTTGACAATCTAACCGAGGTTTTGAACTACGTATCTGTGAAGTACGGCAAGTACGCGATGGTCGCCGAGACCTCCTACGCGAACACGCTCGACGATACGGACGGTCACGATAATACCGTCAGAGTCGGCAGTAACGACAGCGGCGAAAATCTGCTGTGGGAGTTCAGCGTTCAGGGTCAGGCTGACGCGGTGAGCGCCGTTATGAACGCCGTCAATAATGTTGAGGACGGACGCGGACTCGGCGTGTTCTACTGGGAAGGCGCGTGGATAACGGTCGGCGATACGAGCGGCAAGGACGGCGGCGAATTTGATGAAACGCTTGAAAATAACAAGAGCCTCTGGGAGAGCTTCGGCTCAGGCTGGGCGGCGAGCTACGCCTCTGAGTATGATCCCGACGACGCGGGAAAATGGTACGGCGGCAGCGCTGTTGACAATCAGGCTTTCTTTGACTCAAAGGGAAAGGCTTTGCCGTCGCTCGATGTGTTCAAAATGGTGAGCGAGGACGTCTTACGCGGCGATACGAACGCTGACGGCAGGCTGAATATCAGGGACGCTACGGTTATCGAAAAGTACCTCGTGAAGCTTAAAGACCTCGACAGCCGCTCGCTCAGAGCCGCGGACTTCAACGGCGACGGCAGAGTCAGCGTTGAGGACGCGACGGTTATTCAGAAAACGCTTGCAGAAGTGGTTAGTGGCTAGTGGCTGGTGGTTAGTGGCTAGTTGCTTGCTGTAATTACGCGAAGCGTAATATCATTACGAAGTAATTTCATTATGCGCAGCATTATTTCATTACGTAGTAATTTCATTTAATTAAATGAAATTCGCTGCGCGAATGAAGAATGAAATCGCTTGCGCGATGATATTTGCTGCGCAAATTAAAAAAAGCTGCCGAAGCAGCTTTTTTATCACTTAACTATCGCAACGACCCAGTCAATAAAGCTCTCTATGCCGTCGCCGTTATTGCGTTCGGCGAGCTCGTGAGCGGTGAGCCTGTACGAACGAAGGTAGGGCGTGGCGTCGATAAACACCTCGTCAACGGAGTA
>CACYDB010000115.1 GCA_902773035.1 uncultured Ruminococcus sp.
CAAAATATAGTCGTTGCGCGTCGTGGTTAAAACCACTCCTTCAACTCCTTATTTTGCACAGCGCTTTTGCTCCCTTCATCCGCCACAGGCGGCGGTCGCAACGCTACCATCCTAAAATCTCATTACCCTCTTTTTTGAGGTATTTGCGGATTGAGAGGAAGCCCGAAGCCGCGCCTATAAACAGTCCCGCGATCACGAACGCTCCCGCCACAAACCAGAATACATTCTTAAACGGAATAGTCGCTACAGGCATAAGGCTGATAACGATTTCGGTAATTCCGTCGTAGAGGAAAAGCAACGCCACGGTTGAGAGCGCCGAGGAAATCAGACCGATCACCATACCCTCGACAACGAACGGAATACGCACGAATGAGTCGGTGGCGCCGACAGATTTCATAATGCTTATCTCAAATCTTCTGCTGTACATCGTCGCCCTGATGGTGTTGGAGATAATGAACAGCGAGATTATTCCGAGCGCGAATACTATCGCCGCTCCGAGAATACGCACAAGGTTGTTGATTGAGGAAAGCTTGCGCGCGAGCTCCTTCTGGCTTGTGATTTTTTCGACTCCCTTGATTTCCATAATCTGCTGAACGGTCTTGTCATACTTCGATAAATCCTTCATAGTGACCTTGAACGCGTCGGGCAGAGGGTTGTCGTTTTTCATATTGTCAAAAACCTCGTCGCCGAGTGTGCTCTTGAAGTCCTCGAGGGCTTTTTCCTTAGGAAAATAATTAGCCTCGGTAACGTTCTTGAGCTTTTCGATATCGCGGCCGATATAGACCGCCTCGACCTTTGAGATTTCGTTTTTCAGATAAACTGTTGTCTCGTTATTATTGCTGACCTTATCCACAAGGTTTGTAACGTTCATCGAGAACAGCACCGCGCTGCCCGTTAGCACAAGGCAGGAAATAAGCACGCAGATTGAAGCGATACTCATAATGCGGTTGTTCCAGACATTACGGAAGCCCTCTTTGATAAGGTAGCTGAAGCCTGTCATTTTCATAACTCCGCGTCCTCCTTATCTTCGGGTTCGGTCAAATCTTCCTCGGGAATGTCGTCGGGCGTAACCTCGGGCTCCATTTCAACGGGTTCAAAAATATCGGGAACCTCTATTGAAACACCCTCGGACTCCTCGACTTCGCCGATATCCTCCGAAAGCTCGCCCTCGGATTCGACGGAATATTCGTCGGTGTTGAAGTCCAGCTCGTACTGTGAGTCGTCGAACTCGATCTCAACGTCCTCGATTATCGGGTTCTTGGAATCGCTGATTACCTTGCCCTTCTCGATTTCGATAACGCGCTTGTTAAAGCGGCGTACAAGGTTGTGCTCGTGAGTTACTACGAGGATCGTCGTGCCCTGAGCGTTGATCTCGGAAAGGAGTCCGATAATCTCGTAGCTCATTTCGGGGTCGATATTACCCGTAGGCTCGTCCGCGATAATGATAGACGGATTGTTGACAAGCGCCCTCGCAAGACTAACTCTCTGCTGCTCGCCGCCTGAGAGCTCACTCGGACGGTTCTGAGCCTTGTGCGAAAGTCCTACGAGGTCAAGGATATAGGGAACCCTCTTTTTGACCGCGGAGGGACGCGCTCCGATCGCGCGCATAGCAAAAGCTACGTTGTCATATACTGTCATTTTTTCAATCAGGCGGAAATCCTGGAAAACTATTCCCATATTACGCCTGAGATACGGAACCTTCTTACGCTTCAGCGTAGATACATTCGTTCCGTTTACGATAATTGTTCCGCGCGAGGGTGATTCCTCGTGCATTATAAGCTTCAGAAATGTACTTTTTCCGGCGCCCGAGGCTCCGACGATAAATACAAACTCGCCCTTCTCGATCGTTAGGCTGACGTTGTTGAGCGCGTGTGTCGCTGAGTCAAAGGTTTTGGAAACATTCTTAAACTCGATGATGTTGCTCATTTCATTTCTCCCAAATTCTGTAATAAAAACAAATTACTCGGTTATAGTTATGATTATTATATCACAATCAGGTTAAAAAGTAAATGATTTTTTGCATAAAAGAAAATACCCGACGGCATTTCCTTATGTCAAAATAACCGTCGGGTATTGAATTTTCAGTGTAAAAATTATTCGCCTGAGAAAGAATTAATACTTTGTCGGATTGGCGGTCAGGTACTTCTTGACCATTAAAGCTACCTTAAACACGATAGCGTCCTCAAACTCTCTGAGGTCAAGTCCCGTGAGCTTCTTGATTTTCTCAAGACGGTATACGAGAGTGTTTCTGTGTACAAAGAGCTTTCTTGAGGTTTCTGAAACGTTGAGGTTGTTCTCAAAGAACTTCTGGATAGTAAAGAGTGTTTCCTGGTCGAGAGTCTCGATCGAGCCGCGCTTAAAGACTTCTCTGAGGAACATATCGCAAAGAGTTGTCGGGAGCTGATAGATAAGACGGGCGATACCGAGGTTATCATAGCTGATGATGGTACGCTCGGTGTCGAACACCTTGCCTACCTCAAGCGCTACCTGAGCTTCCTTGAAGGAGCGGGCTAAGTCCTTGATACCTGTAACGGCGGTACCGATACCGATTACGGAGTGAGTATAGAACTCCGAGGAAAGCGTATCGGAAATTGAGGACGCGAGCTTTTCAAGGTCACGACTGTCGGTTGACTCGGCGATTTCCTTAACGAGAGCGATTTCGGACTCATTGATATTGATTACGAAGTCCTTGCTCTTATCGGGGAAAAGATTCTGAATAACATCTAAAGCCGAAACCTCAGTCTTGGACGTGATTCTGATAAGCAGGCATACGCGGAGCACGTCGGAGTTGAAGTGGAGCTCTCTTGCCTTGAGATAAATATCGCCCGGAAGAATGTTATCCATAATAACGTTCTTGATAAAGTTCGAGCGATCGTATTTTTCATCATAGTACTGCTTGATATTTGTCAGGGAGATAGCAAGCATCTTTGCGCTCTTGTTAGCGTACTCGTCGTTGCCCGATACGAATACTGCGTACTCGGCGCGGTTAGCTGTACCAAAGCTCTTGTAGGTATAGCCGCCGACAACAAAGGGAGCTGAGTTAATGAGAGTCTCGCTGTTAACGCTCTCGTCAACCTCACCGATTTTTCCCAAATCCGAGCTCGCGATAACAACAGAAGTCTCGTCGATAACTCCGATAGTTCTGTCGATAGCGTCTTTCATCTGGTGTATAATTCCCTGGAATAATCTGTTTGACATAGTTTCTTCCTCGCTTCCGTCGATAAAAATTACTAAATAAACAAATCTAACTCATTTATAATTATCATTTTACACAAAAGCGAACAAAAAATCAACCTTTTTTTACAAATATTAAAATGGTTTTTTATAGAATTTGCCGAAAGTGCGGAAAACGTCGAAAAACAGGGTAGAAATTTGGAATAAATTCACAAAAATTTACCATTTGCAAAATAAGCGAGGACCGCCGAAGCGGTCCCGCGTAGAAAAATTATCACATTTTTATCAGCGTTTTAAATGTCTGTGAGACACGCGTCGAGCTCTGCGGTGATTTTTTTCTTGTCGAGCTTCTGACCGATGAATACGAGCTTGATCATTCTGTCGCCGTATTTGTCGTCCCACTCTTTTCTCAGCTGAGGATCCTCGGACATAGCCTTCTGCTGAACCGCCATAGGAGCGGACGCGAGCCACTCGGCGTAATCGGAGGCGCTGACCTGACGTCCCGCCTGCTCAAGCATATACGCCCAGTCCTTGTCCTCGGCAAACCAGAAAATACCCTTAGCCCTGATGATGTTCTTCGGGAAGTTCTGGAGCCACGCCTCGATTTTATCGCGCGCGAACGGCTGACGGCGGTAATATACAAATGTGCCGATGCCGTACTCCTCTACCTCTCCCTCACCGTGATGATGGTGATGGTGGTGATGATGACCGTGATGATGCTCATGCTCATCGTCGTGGTGATGATGCTCATGCTCGTCGTGGTGATGATGCTCATGCTCGTCGTGGTCGTGATGATGCTCGTGCTCATCATGGCCGTGGTGATGCTCGTGCTCATCATGGTCGTGGTGGTGATACTCCTCTTCCTCATCGTCATCGTCGTCCAGATCGGCGTTGAGCTCCTGAACCCACGCAGGCGAGGACGCTACCTTCTCAAAGTCAAAGCTGTTCGTATTGAGAATCTCGCTTACGGCAACCTCGCCGTGAGTGGTTTCAATCAGCTTAGCCTCGGGCTGAAGCGCGCGGATGACCTTTTTGATTTTGACAAGCTCTTCCTCGGAAACGAGATCGACCTTGTTGATGATAATGGTGTTGCAGAACTCGATCTGCTGAATAATGAGGTTTTCGATGTCCTCCTCGTCGATATTATCGGAGAGCAGAGTTCCGCCGCAGCCGAACTCTGTGGAGAGTCGCGCCGCGTCAACGACCGATACGACGTTGTCAAGACGGCAGAGCTTGGGGATATTGGGGTTATTGTAGGAGCCGTCAAGCATAGCGATAGTCTGGGCAATCGGGATAGGCTCGCAGATACCGGACGCCTCAATGAGAATATAGTCAAACTTGTTCATCTTGATAAGAGAGCAAATCTGTTCGATCAGATCTTCTTTAAGAGTACAGCAGATACAGCCGTTCTGGAGAGGAACGAGGTTATCGTCCTTTTCCTGAACAACGCCGCCCTTCTGAATGAGCTCGGCGTCGATATTTACCTCGCCGATGTCGTTAACAATAACGGCTACCTTGTATCCCTCCTGATTAGTCAGGACGTGGTTGAGCAGAGTCGTCTTACCCGCTCCGAGATAGCCCGTGAGAACCGTAATAGGTACTATTTTACGCATAGGAATCTTCCTTTCTATCATTTAGCTAACTCAAATTATAGCACCTTTTTCAAAAAACACAATACAAAAATTTCGCGAAATGTACGTTTACATATTCATAATGTGAATAATTATACGCCCAAATCCGCAAAAACTACTGTTTTTTTCAAAAAAAATTAAAAAATTCATCTTTTACGCTTGTATTTTTATTAAGAATATATTAGTATATAGATTGCTGATATTTTTTTAATTTATTAAAAGAAAAGAGGAAAAACAATGAAAAAAGTATTATCAATCGTGCTCGCGGCAGTAATGCTCTGCACAGCAGCTCTCGCGTTCACATCATGCGGCGGCGACACAGCAAAGAAAATCGCTTCCGTAGACGACCTCAAGGGCGCTGTAATCGGTGTTCAGACAGGTACAACCGGCGACATCTACGCTTCCGATTACGAGGAGGAAGGCTCCAAAATCGAGCGTTTCAGCAAGGGCGCCGACGCTGTACTCGCTCTCTCACAGGGCAAGGTTGACTGCGTAATCATCGACAACGAGCCCGCTAAGGCTTTTGTTGAGGAGAATCAGGGTCTTAAGATTCTTGACGAGCCGTTCGAGAAAGAGGACTACGCTATCTGCGTTTCCAAGGACAACGCAGACCTCACAAAGAAAATCAACAAGGCTCTCAAGGAGCTCAAGGACGACGGTACAGTTCAGAAGATTATCGACAACTACATCGGTTCCGACGCCAAGAAGGAGCACTACAAGGCTAACGCTAAGGCTGACACCTCAAAGGGCGAGCTTCATATGGCTACAAACGCCGCGTTCCCTCCGTATGAGTACACAGAGAGCGACGCTGTAGTAGGCATTGACGCTGACATCGCTCAGGCTATCTGCGAAAAGCTCGGCTACAAGCTCGTTATCGACGATATGGAATTTGACTCAATCATCACAGCCGTTCAGTCAGGCAAGGCTGACTTCGGTATGGCGGGTATGACAGTTACAGAGGAAAGACTCAAGTCAATCGACTTCACAGACTCCTACACAACAGCTACTCAGGTAATTATTGTTAAGAAATAATTCTTATGGAGCCGGCTCAGAACAAATTGAGCCGGCTCCGGTGATAAGTGGTAAGTTGTAAGAGGCAGGCTTTTCGCAAGGCTTACAGCTTACCACTTCCCACTGAAAGAAAGGTGTTAATCATATGATAGAAGGCTTAATCGAAAGCTTTACTAAAACGTTTATTACCGAGGATCGCTGGCTCTCACTGCTCAGAGGTCTCGGCACAACGCTTACAATTACCTTCTTTGCCCTTATACTCGGACTTTTTCTGGGATTTTTGATCGCGGTTGTACGCTCAACCTACGATATGAACTACAAGGGCAGAAAGAAAACCGGGTTCAAGGCGGTTACGGTTAAAATCCTCAACGCCCTGTGCAACATCTATATTACCGTTATCCGCGGTACTCCTATGGTTGTACAGCTTATGATTATGTACTTTATCGTGTTCTCGTCGTCGAGAAACGGCTTGATTGCCGCGATACTCTCGTTCGGTATCAACTCGGGAGCCTATGTCGCGGAGATTGTACGCTCGGGCATTATGTCGATCGACAAGGGTCAGTTTGAGGCGAGCCGCTCGCTCGGCTTCAACTACAACAGCACAATGATACATATCATTCTTCCGCAGGCGTTCAAGAACGTTCTGCCGGCGCTCGGCAACGAGTTTATCGTGCTTTTGAAGGAAACCTCCGTAGCGGGTTACGTAGCGGTTCAGGATCTGACATACATCGCAAACCTTATCCGCTCGCGTACATATGAAGCGTTCTTCCCTCTTATCGCGACGGCGCTCATTTACCTCGTACTCGTGCTTATTATAAGCTTCTTCCTCAAGAAGCTTGAAAGGAGGCTGCGCAACAGTGACCACTGATAAAAATGAAGTTCTGATCAAGGTTGACGACGTGCATAAACGCTTTGACGACATCGAAGTCCTCAAAGGTATCAGCACCGAGATCCACAAGGGCGATGTTATTGTAATCATCGGAGCGTCAGGCTCGGGCAAGAGCACCTTCCTGCGCTGTCTTAACAGACTCGAGGAAACCACAAGCGGACACATCTACTTTGAGGGCGTCGATATTACCGATCCCAAGGTTGACATCAACCTCCACCGTCAGAAAATGGGAATGGTGTTCCAGCAGTTTAACCTCTTCCCTCATATGACGGTTCTCGGAAATATGACCTTAGGCCCCATTAAGCTTTTAAAGCAGACTAAGGAAGAGGCTGAGGCAAACGCTATGAAGCTTCTCGAAAGAGTCGGACTTGCCGACAGAGCGAACAGCTATCCGTCACAGCTTTCAGGCGGTCAGAAGCAGCGTATCGCGATTGTCAGAGCTCTGGCTATGAATCCCGACGTACTCCTCTTTGACGAGCCCACCTCGGCGCTCGATCCCGAAATGGTCGGCGAGGTACTTGAGGTTATGAAAAGCCTCGCCAAAGAAGGTATGACAATGGCGGTCGTAACTCACGAAATGGGCTTCGCGAGAGAAGTAGGCACTCAGGTAATGTTCATTGACGAGGGCGTAATCGTCGAGCAGGGCGAGCCTGACAAGTTCTTTGACAATCCCGAAAGTCCGAGACTTCGCGACTTCCTGTCAAAAGTGCTTTAATTATGAAATTCTTTAAATCTGAAAGACGATTTGAAACCGAGCCATTTGATCCCGAAACTCACTACGCCGTAATCCGCGGCTCGATCTGTACGGGAGAAAGGACAGCGGGCTTTAAGGATAAAAAGAGCGGACGCTTCACAGAGGTTATGCTTATCCGCTCCGCTAAGGATATCGAAAAGTTCAAGGAAGAATATAACGTTACCGATATCAAAACAGAATACTAAAGCAAAGAATCCCGACGGCGCCTGTACATACAGGATCCGTCGGGAATTTTACTTTACGCTGTATTATTTTTTCTGAACCTCTTTAGCGCGGATAAGGTCGTCAACATTGTCAACCTCAGCCCATGAATAATCCTTGATATCCTTGTAGTAGAGGTCGAAGTCGTTCTCAAAAATCATCTGAACAAGCGCGTCCTCAAAGAGCTGGTCGTACATCTCGGCGTTGACCATATTGTCGATTTCTTCAATCAGGAAGCGTGCCGAAACCGCGTCGAGCTTGGTAACGCTGACGTACTGAGCGTAGAAGCTTGAGAGCGACTTGCTCATTACGCAGATTCTGTCGTCGTTGACCTGAACGTTATACTTGCCCTCGGTCTTGCTTGAGTCGATAAGCACGTAAGGCACGTCGGTATTCTTGCAGAATACATCCTCAACGAGCTTGCTCTCGGCTACGATGTCGGAGTTGATGATCGTCAGATTATCGCGCTCGAGGTACTTCTTGGCAAACCACATTGAAGCCAGAGAGCCTGTTGTGGCGTAGAAGGGATTGCGCACGAGCTTGACGTTCTCATTCTCTAAATCTCTGAAAACCTGCTCATACATAAAGCCTGCGATAACTACGATCTCGCCCTTGGGGTCATATTTTCTGATAAGTCTTACCATTCTCTGAAGAATAGTTGTATCTCTGTCGAGCTTGTAAAGGGATTTCGGGGTTTTTAAGGTTAAGGGCTGAAGATTTGTGCCCTTGCCTGCCGCTAAAATAATATATGTCATACTGTTACCCTCCTTACTTGTACATATCCAACGCGAGAACGCTGTACTCATTTGCAAAGCGGTACCAGAGCGGCTTTAAGTAGCCGATTTTCTGTCCCGCGGATTCCTTGAACATTGTCCAGTGCATAAAGAAGAAACCTGTAATGGCAATCCACGCGTAGAAATGGCGCTTTTCAATCTTGTTGGGCTTGTGACCGAAGTAGATAAAGAGGATTCTGTCTACCTCCTCGCGTGAATGATCGCCGCCGCAGATATATGTGCCTATATCAAAGCCGGGGTCATTGTAGCCGCCGTACTCCCAGTCGGTGAGGTAGATCTCGGAGTCGTTGATAAGGAAGTTCTCGTCACGCGCGTCACCCTGAGTAACGCACTTGGAGATACCGTCCTCCTTGGTGAGCTCAAAGAGCTTGTAAACTCTCTCCTTGATAGCGGAGAACTCGGGGAACTCGGCGAAGTTGTCGCCGTAGCACTCCTCGGGAGTCATATCTCTGATCGACTCCCACTTCTCCTTAACGTCGAACTCCCATCTAACCTTGACGGAAGAATGGTGGAGCTTATTGAGAAGTCGGACGCCTCTGTAGACGTCACTGATATTCTTGTAATCAAAGTCGCGGTGATTAACGAATTTCGCGATTTTCCAGCCCTTTGAAACGCTCATAGCGACGAGGGTAGTGTCAACTCTCGCCTCGTAAGCCTGACTCTGAATCATAGACTCACGGCCTCGGTCGATGAGAATTTCCGAGCCTAGTCCGGGGAATCTGAATACATATTTACCGCCGTTGAGCTCAAAGGACAGAACGGAATTGGATAAGCCCTTCTGGAGCGGCTTCAAGTCCATAATCTGTTCCCTGCTGCAGTTAAAAACTTCACATATGGTTTTGTATATGAAGTTAAGGTCTTGTTCGTGCAGAACTCCTCCTGTAGTTTGGATTGTTGTTTCTGACATTGGAAAACCTCCTGTGTTTTTTATTCAAAAAATAAATGTATCTGCTGTTTTCCCTCATTATACAGGCAAACGATGAAAAAATCAATACCTTTTTATGACGATTGACATATACGAAAAATAATGTACAATAATAATCAGAAATGAGTTTTTAAAAAGGAGTGTAAGGCTATGAACAAAAAGATACTCGCGGCGCTGATTATCAACATTTTCATCGCGACCGCGACCGCGGCGATAACGATCTCATATTATTTTTACAGCGAGAATCCTCTTGTTGTGACGGGCTTGGATTCATACAAATTTTTCACGACGGATTCAAACATTCTCGCGGGACTGACCGCGCTGATGATGATACCGTATGAAATAGCGATTTTGCGCGGTAAGCGTGAAAAACTGCCTCGATGGGCGGTGATTTTCAAATACGCGGGAACGGTTTCGCTTATGCTGACGTTCTTGACCGTTATGATAGTGCTTCTGCCGATATACGACATCAAGTTCCTGTTGCTCGGCACCGCGTTTTATATGCACGTTGCGGGACCCTTGGCTATGCTGATAAGCTTTGTATTCCTTGAGAACGATACGAAAATCAGGCTTCCCGAAAGCTTATTCGCTCTCATTCCTTGCATTGTGTACGGCGCTGTGTATCTTGTTGAGGTAGTTGTGATCGGCGAGAAAAACGGCGGCTGGATGGATTTTTACACCTTCAACAAAGACGGCAGATGGTTCATAATGATGCCGATTATGCTCGCGGGAACATATCTTATCGCGCTGCTGGTACGCTTCGCTCATAATAAAATGTCGAAAGCTAAGTGATCAATAAAATACTTACATTGAAAAAAAGAGGCTGTGACTTGCAAGTCACAGCCTCTGCGCTTTTTGTTGATTACAGAATATCTAAATTCTCTATGCTGTAATCGCCCCTAAAAATATCTTGTGATTTAATATAGCGATTATCTCTTTGCCTCGAGGAAGACAGCACGTCCGTTTTAACGAGGACTTCTGTTTTTATTTCCGGGGTTATATATTTTTGTTTCATAAAGTCCTCCTTAATTCGTTGTATTTGTATTGCTATTGACCAGTTCTTCCGCGCCATTGTAGCTTATGCTGCATCCGCCGTAGAAGCTTGTTCCCGCGTAGTCATTGTAGAAGGTTCTTAAGAGTCCGTTAGCATCGTAGTAGCGCAGATACGCTCTCGCGGCAACATTCTTTGACTTATCATCGGGATTGTCGTCATAAGTCACCACATAGGTTGCCAAACGGTAGTTATTATAATTCTGGTGGTCAAACATAACCGCAGAACCACCGCCGTAACCGCGCTGCTTTGAGGTACAGTCAACATTTGTGATGTATCTGAAGTTATCAGCGCTGTAGCCTCTCACGGTTGTGTCAACGCCGTTTACGTTTGTACCTTTGTATTGCAGCTTATACTTGCTTGTGTCAATTGTACCCGGATGGTCAGTGTTGAAATTTGATATAACCGATTCGACCATGCTCTGTGCCGCGGTTACATAGCCGTACTCAACCTTATTGCCGTTTGTGGTCTTGTCGGAAAGAGTGTCAATCTTAGTAAGTAATTCCTCGCTGATTGAGGTTATAAAACGTAAGCCGCCGGGCTTCTTAACCTCACCGTAGTTTATATCAGTTTTATCCTCCGGACGAATCTGTACGCCGAAG
>CACYDB010000116.1 GCA_902773035.1 uncultured Ruminococcus sp.
AAATGTTCACGTCAAAGCCAATGACGGCTCCGCCTTTACAACGCCCGACTCCGCGATTACGGCTACAATCAACGGCAACGCCGCAACTGTCAGCCACGTCACAATGGAGGATCCCGAGGAGTACCTCAACTTTGCGTATAGATTTACGGCAACAAAAGCTAACAAAAAAATATCGTCGGTAGTTATTTCCGGTATTACCGAGCCTGTCGCGGGCAAGTATCCCGTCAGAACTTATGATATCGGCAGTACTCATTTCACTGTTATGGCTATGGAGTGGCGTCTTCCCAACGACCATATTTTAGGCAATAATACAGCCTTTGAGCCGAATTCGGAGTATCAGGCTCGTCTGTATATTATCCCCGACAAAGGCTATCAGTTCGGTTTCAAATTAACCGCTACCATAAACGGTCATGATGCCGTTGTCGGTCAAATTTCAGGCAGCAGCCCTAGCGAGTTACTCTGTGTTAAATACAACTACACAACAGGCGATTTAGTAACTACCGCTCCTCCGGAGACAACTAAGCCTCAGGAAATTACTACCGCTCCCGCTACAACTGCTGAGCCTCAGGAAACCACCGCTCCGATTGATGAACATTCAATAACAAATATCGGCGTCGTAAGCGTTGTTGAACCTGAAATCGGCGAAAAAGCGAACAGCAAAGCTTATGCGCGCTACGGATCACCTTTCAATATCCAGTCGGTATCATGGTACAATAAAACCGACGGATATATGATGATGATCGACGATGATGTTTTCGAGGCGGATAAAACCTATACCGCGAGAGTAAGAGTATCCGCAAAAAGCGGTTACTCGTTTAATAATCCGACGGCAACTATTAACGAAAAGACCGCTAGTATTATCGAGGAAGACGGATACGAAAAAGAGATCAGCTTACTTGTTACCCGCGATTTCAGCACTCCCGCCGCTAAAACCGATCCCGAGATGATTACTGACGTAAATATCACAGGAGTAGTTGAGCCGGTAGAAGCTCAGGCTCCGTCATTTGCCGCGTCCGGCGAAGATAAGTATTTTGTTGAGGCGGTAACATGGTTTAATTGTACCGACAGCGTTGCGATTGAAGCTCCCGAGACCTTTGAAAAGGGAAAAGAATATGCTGTTAATATATTCCTTCGTCCGCACGCGGGTTACAGATTTAATTATAACCCGAAAAACACAGATGAGCTTATTATAAACGCTACGGTTAATGGTAAAACCGCTGGTAGTTATATGGTGTCTACCGGTTCCGGGGGCAAGTATATTGAAATTGGCTGCAGCTTTATCGCGACAGAAGCCGCTGTCGTTGAAACTACAGCTCCCGCAGAAACAACAGTACCTCAGGAAGTTACCACCGCTCCCGCAGAAACTACAGTACCTCAGGAAGTTACCACAGCTCCCGCCGAGACTACCGCGCCTGTCGAAACAACAGAGCCTCAGGAGACCACCTCTCCCGTTGATCCCGCTCATACTCATAAATGGGGCGAGTGGATTGTGACGAAGCAGGCTAACTTCAGTGAGGAAGGCGAGGAAACAAGATTCTGTCTTGACGACCCATCCCATAAGGAAACGAGAGTTATTGCGAAGCTCGGCGATATCAGCGGCGTGTACAAGTATAACTATACAGGCAAGAAAATCAAGCCGTCCTTTACCGTAAAGGATACAAACGGAAAAGCTCTCACCGAGGGCGTAGACTATACCGTAAGCTATCCGAATTCCGTAAAGGTCGGACTGTATGTCGCAGAGATCGCATTCTCGGGCAAATACGAGGATTTAGGCTACTTTGAGTACAGCGTAGCCCCGTTAAAGAATACCGTCAAGGCGACCGTAAAGACAAAGACCGTAAAGCTCAGCAAGCTCAAAAAGAAGAATCAGAAGGTCAAGGCAATTACGGTCAAGAACGCCAAGGGCAAGGTGACTTATAAGATAACAAGCGCCTCAAAGAAAATCAAGAAGCTCGTGAAGATAAGCAAAAAGGGCGTTATTACCCTCAATAAGTGGAAAAAGGCGAAGAAAGGAACCTACAAGGTTAAGGTTAAAATCACCGCCGCGGGCAACAGCGCGTATCTCAGCAAGTCGCTTACAAAGCTTGTGACAATCAAAGTTAAATAATTATCAACGAATCAGGCGGAGGGAGGTTCCTTCCGCCTGATTTTGTGATTATTTGCCGACATTTGAAAAAATACGGTACCTTATTATTATAAATCTATTGACTTTTGGTCATAATACTGTTATGATATATGTGTAAATTAAATTGTACACAATTTAATTAATAAAAAACGAGGTGATTACTATGGTAAAGGATATAAAAACCAATGAATTTGAAGCTCTGGTACTGGGCTCGGACAAGCCTGTACTCGTAGACTTCTGGGCAGCGTGGTGCGGACCGTGCAGGATGTTATCTCCCGCCGTTGACGCCGTCAGCGAGCAGATGACAGGCGCCGATTTCTACAAGGTCAACGTTGACGAGGAGCCCTCACTCGCTCAGCAGTTCGGAATTATGAGTATTCCTACTCTCCTGCTGTTCAAGAACGGTGAGCTCTTTGATGAATCTGTCGGCGTACTTCCCGAGGCGGACATCAAGGCGTTCGTTGAGAAAGCGTTATGAGAGATTTGATCATAGCAGGCAGCGGCCCCGCGGGACTCAGCGCCGCGGTATACGCTTCAAACGCTATGCTCGATTTCGCGGTGATTGAAAAATTCGCGATGTCAGGCGGACAAATGCTCAACACATATGAAATCAACAACTATCTCGGCTTTGAGCAGGTAGACGGCTTCACGCTCGGTCAGACCTTCCGCGAGCACGCCGAGGGTAAGGGCGCTGAGTTTATCAGCGACGAGATAGTCTCAATCAAGAAAATCGACGGCGGCTTCAAGGTGGTCTGCGCCAAGGCTGAGTATGACGCTAAAGCCGTTATCTACGCGCTCGGCGCAAATCCGCGCAAGCTCGGCGTAAAGGGCGAGCTTGACTTCGCGGGCAGGGGCGTGAGCTACTGCGCCACCTGCGACGGAAACTTCTTCCGCGGCAGGACGACTGCCGTAGTCGGCGGAGGCGACGTCGCGCTCGAGGACGCGCTGTACCTCGCGAATATCTGCAGCGAGGTTTACCTTATCCACCGCCGCGACGAGTTCAGAGCCGCAAAGTATCTGCGTGATAAGGTCGAGAAGAACGACAAAATAAAAGTTCTCTACAGCACTGAGGTCGAGGAGATCCTCGGCGACAGAAAGGTCGGCTCGATCCGCCTGAAAAACGGAGAGGAGCTCAGCGTAGACGGAGTTTTCATCGCCGTCGGAATCGAAGCCAACAGCGGCTTGGTAAAGGACCTCTGCGAGCTAGAAAACGGCTTTGTCAAGGCTGACGAGAGCACATTAACCACCTGTGACGGAATCTTCGCCGCGGGCGACATCAGGACAAAACGACTGCGCCAGATAAGCACGGCGGTCTCCGACGGAGCCAACGCCGTCCACAGCGTAGAGGAATATTTAATCAAAAAATAAACTAACGCCTTTTCGTATTGAAAAGGCGTTAAATTTTTGGTAAAATATAAGAACAAATTGAAACTTTTTGCCTGTTTTTTGACACTACTATTATGAAAGGGAAATTTTTTTAAAAATTTTCAAAAAACAGGTATAGAATTCCCGTTTTATTTCGTCTATATTAATAAGGGGGTATAAATTATGAAATACAGAAAAATTACTGCTTTTTTACTTGCGATTTTGGTCACGGCGTCAATATTCATTTTGCCGTCAGCCTCGGCGTCAGCCAAAGTCAAAACGGTGAACAAGACCGTTTATTTGTATAACGGTAATTATTTTCCGCTTATTGAAGGCGGGAACGAAAATCTGGAATATGGATGCTCAGTCAGCCACAAGGAATATATCAAGGTGGATTTTCGCGGTTACGGCGGATACGACATCTATGTAAAAGGCAAAAAGCTTACTAAATCAGTTAAGCCTGTCATTACAGTTTTCCGCAAAAACTCCGCGGGGAAAAAGGTAACGGTTAAAAAATACCGCATAACCGTAAAGCCGCCGCGCAAGGTAAAATACAAGGATATTGTGGTTGGCAAGGGCTGTAAAAAGCTGACTGATATCGATGAGTGGGCATATACAAAAAAACTGAAATTGACGCTCAGCAATAGCAGCGTCGCGTCCGTAAAGAAAGGCGAAATCCGCTCGAATATGCTTTATTACTCACGTTTTATTGATGAAACGAGGTACGGTTATTGCGTAAAGGGCAAAAATTACGGTAGAACAAAGGTAACAGTAAGCCTCAAGGGAACAAATGTTACTCTCGGAAGCTTTTATGTTACCGTAAAAGACATAAAGCCGTCAATCAAGAAAAAGTACAAAAGTGTTACCCTGCGCTATAACTCGCACGGCGAGGTTGAAAAGTCGGGAATGTATTTGCTGACTGTCATCAAGAATAAAAGAGAGAACGCTGTGTATTCGGCGAAAATACGCGGCAAAGGCATAGCAAAAACGGAAAAGACGCTTTACGGTTCAAGCGGAGAAGAAGAACCCGGAATAGTTTCGGGTAAGGTCGGCAAAACCGTGGTTGACGTGTATGAAAAACGCTCGGGCTTCAAAACAAAGGTAGGCTCGTTTAACATCAAAGTAAAGCAGGCAAAAATGGCAGACGTTATGCTGAAAAATATTTATCGTTTTGAAGTTGATGACATATATTTGATGAAAGGAGAAAAATTTGATTTCAGGGATTATATAAAAATTAAGTTTATAAATGGTTATGGCGGTTCAAAATTTAAAAAGAGCGAATACAAAATGACTTTTAAATCCGATAATCCCGACTTTCTTTCGGTCAGCAAAAAAGGTATAGTAAAATGTCTTGCCGAATTTGACGGTAGTATAGGATTACACTGTACGGTCACCTTCTCCGACGGCTCAAAGCAAAGCTATGGCAATGTAGTTTGTTTTGCAAATGATTATGGTGTTCGCTATTTGTAAAGAACAAACCCGGGCTGAATGCCCGGGTTAATTTATGTGTTGATACTTCAATTATTTTGTACCGAAGATTCTGTCTCCCGCGTCGCCCAAGCCGGGGCAGATGTACGCGTTTTCATTGAGGCAGCGATCCATACAGCCGATGTAAAGATCAACGTCGGGATGAGCCTTTGTGAACGCCTCAACGCCCTCGGGCGCCGCGATGATGCACATACACTTGATGTCCTTGCCGCCCATCTCCTTGATCTTGCCGACAGCGTCAATCAGCGAGCCGCCTGTCGCGAGCATCGGGTCAACAACAACGATAAGTCTTCTGTCGATCATAGGAGGAAGCTTGCAGTAGTATGAATGGGGCTGGTGAGTTTTCTCGTCGCGATACATACCGATATGACCGATTTTTGCCAGCGGTACAAGCTCCAGCATACCGTTTACCATGCCGAGACCCGCGCGGAGAATCGGAACAATTGCGAGCTTCTTGCCGTCGATAACGGGCTGAACGGTATCCTCGATCGGAGTCTTGATCTCCATATCCATTGTCTTTAAATCGCTGAGAGCCTCATATCCCATAAGAATCGTGATTTCCTCAACCAAGCTTCTGAAATCGTTTGTAACCGTAGTATCCATACGGAGCATTGTAATCTTATGCTTAATCAGAGGGTGAGTCATAATATGTACTTTATCCATTTTTGCAGCACATCCTTTCATTTTATAGTTTAATATTACAAAAAACGGGAGGAAAAGTCAACGGAAAATGACGAAAAGTTAGAATAAGCGTCAAAAAACCGATTTTTCTTGTAATAAAGCGGACTTTCAGGTATAATGTACTCTTGGAGTCTGAAAAAGACTGAATTTACAATTAAATAAGGAGGAAATCAAAATGAAAATGATTTACGACGTAAAAGACAAGCCTAAATTCCCGTCGATCCTCGTTTTCGCGTTCCAGCAGCTCCTCGCTATTATGGCGGCGACTATCGCTGTTCCGATGATTGTCGGCAACGGTATGAGCACATCTGCGGCACTGTTCGGCGCGGGCGTAGGTACGCTTGTTTATGTTGCGTTTACCAAGGCTAAGAGCCCTGTGTTCCTCGGTTCTTCATTCGCGTTCCTCGGCTCAATGGCAGCCGCTTTCGCGGGCGGAGTTTCGGTAGGTCTCGGTTATGTCGGTCTTATTATCGGCGCGATTCTCGCGGGACTTGTTTATGTAGTTATCGCTCTTATCGTCAAGGGTGTAGGCGTCGGCTGGGTAAGTAAGCTTATGCCTGCCGTTGTAATCGGACCTACGGTCGCGATTATCGGATTATCCCTCGCGGGCAACGCTATCGGCGACTTAGGCGCGACTGCTGCGAAGTTTGAGGAGGCGGCTACTCCGCTGACTCAGTACATCAGCATTATCTGCGGCCTTGTTACTCTGGCTGTAACAATGCTCTGCTCCGTTTACGGTAAGAAAATGGGTAAGCTCATTCCGTTTATTATCGGAATTCTCGCAGGCTACGCGGCAGCTTCCGTATTCTTTGTTATCGGCAGCGTAACAGGTAACGACGCGTTAAAGGTCATCGACTATACAGCGCTCACCTCACTCTTTGATAAAATCAGCGTCAACAGCTTTATCGCTGTTCCCGACTTTACGTTCATCAAGGCGTTCGGCTCATTCTCAGAGCTCTCACCGGCTTACATCGGCACAATTGCCGTCGCGTTCATTCCTGTTGCTTTCGTTGTATTCGCGGAGCATATCGCCGACCACAAGAACCTCTCCTCAATTATTGAGCACGATCTTCTTGAGGATCCCGGCCTCTCACGCACACTTCTCGGTGACGGCGTAGGCTCAATGGTAGGCGCGTTCTTCGGCGGATGTCCCAACACAACCTACGGCGAGTCTGTCGGCTGTGTAGCTATCACAAAGAACGCTTCCGTAAGAACAATTATCGTAACAGCGATCGAGGCTATCGTAATTTCCTTTATCGCTCCGTTCGTAGGCTTCCTTTCAACGATCCCGTCCTGCGTAATGGGCGGCGTATGCGTTGCTCTTTACGGCTTCATCGCTGTATCGGGTCTTAAAATGCTCCAGAAGGTTGACCTCGACGACAACCGCAACCTCTTTACCGCTTCCGTTATTCTTATTGCGGGCGTAGGCGGTATGGTGCTCAAGTTCGGTAACGTTACGATTACCGAGGTAGCCTGCGCGCTTATTCTCGGAATCCTTACCAACATTATGCTCGGAAGAAAAAAGAAGAAATAAAAACTATCCGTTAAGGGAGCTGCTTCGGCAGCTCCTTTTTTCGTTAATAATATAACATCGTGACAAATCTGTGACAAATGTTGAATATGCTTCCCCGGTGTAATACAATGGAATTATCCCAAAGGGGAGGGAAAACCTATGAT
>CACYDB010000117.1 GCA_902773035.1 uncultured Ruminococcus sp.
GAGAGCCGCTCAGAGAGCGACATTCTGGGAGACCTGCGAGGTTGGCAAGCACTACAAGGGCGTTGTTAAGTCAATCACAAGCTACGGTGCTTTCGTAGATCTCGGCGGAGTATTCGGAATGATCCATATTTCCGAGCTCAGCTGGACTCACATCAAGAATCCCTCAGAGGTTGTTAACATCGGCGACGAGGTTGACGTATACATCAAGGACATCAACGAGGAGACAAAGAAAATCTCCCTCGGCTACAAGGATCCCGACGCTAATCCGTGGGAAATCCTTCGCCGTGACTTCCCTGTTGACACAGTTGTTGACGCTACGATCGTAGGTCTTACAACCTTCGGCGCGTTCGCCAACGTTATCCCCGGTATCGACGGACTTATCCACATTTCTCAGATTGCCAACAAGAGAATCGACAAGCCTGAGGATGTTCTCAAGATCGGCGAGACCGTTAAGGCTAAGATCATCGCTATCGACTTCGACAAGAAGCGCGTAAGCCTTTCGATCCGCGCTCTCCTTCCCGCAGAGGAAGCTCAGGCTCCCAAGGCTGAGGCTCCCGCTGAGGATGAGGTAGTTGCTTCAACCGAGGACGAGGTTGTAGTAGCTTCAACAGAGACTCCCGTTGAGGAACCCGCTAAAGAAAAAGTTGAAGAAATCAAAGAAGAAGTAAAAGAAAAAGTCGAAGAGATCAAGGAAAAGGTTGAAGATGTTAAAGAAGAAGTAAAAGCGAAGGTCGAAGAAGTTAAGGAAAAGGTCAAAGAGAAGGCTGAAGAAGCTGCCTCCGAGACAGAAGAATAATCACTCAAATAACATCGGGCAGATAGGTTGATCCTATCTGCCCGATTTATCATTTAAGCCTTATTTGATTAATTTAAAGCCCGTGCCGACAAACTGAGCTATATCCCTGCCCGTATTGTCCACAACGTCAATGTTGTAAACGCAGCTTGACCTGCCGTCCTTTTTGCATACAGCTGTGGCGATAAGCGTATCGCCCTTAGCCGTACTCAGAAAATTACAGCTTACCTGCTGAGCGACAGTCGGCATATGAGTATTGTTGGCGGCGGCGGAGAGAGCCAGATCTGCCAGAGTGAATATCGCTCCGCCCATAACGCCTCCTACGGCGTTTAAGTGGTTGGGCGTGATTTTCATACTGCATTTGGAAAATCCTTCGCCGATTTCCTCAATAAATATTCCGCTGTTCATTGCGTAGAGGTCGTCCTTAAAAAACTCCCTCGCGGCTTTTGCGTCCTTAAAATTACCCATATTAAAAATTCCTTTCTGTATACCGTTCGCTGACATTTACAATTGTCCGCGACGCTTTATTTCTTTGTTAACAATACTACGCACTCCACGTGCTCGGTGTGGGGGAACATATCGACAGGCTGGATCTTCCTGACCTTGTATCCGTTCTTTGAGAGATACATCAGATCCCTCGCGAGAGTCTCGGGATTGCAGGAGACGTAGACGACCTTCTTCGGCGACAGCGTTACGACGGATCGCAGAAACTTTATGTCGCTGCCCGCCCGCGGCGGATCCATAATCACAACGTCAGCCTTTAAGCCCTCGGAGGCTATGTCCACCATATATTTTCCCGCGTCGGCGCATACAAAGTTTATATTCTCAACGCCGTTGATCGAGGCGTTCTTACGCGCGTCACGAACAGCGTCCTTGTTGAGCTCTACGCCGATAACCTGACCCGCGTATTTGCTCGCGATAATTCCGATAGTGCCCGTGCCGCAGTATGCGTCGATTACAATATCGCTCTTCTGAATATCCGCGAACTCCATAGCCTTGTTGTACAGTACCTCGGTCTGAACGGGATTGATCTGATAGAACGACTTCGGCGAAATCGTAAACGTGTAGCCGCAGAGCTGTTCTCTGATAACGCCCTTGCCGTACAGCACAATGCTTTTATCGCCGAGCACGAGGCTTGTTCTTTTATTATTTATGTTCTGTATGATCGTCGTGATGTCGGGATGACGCTCCAGCAGCGCGTTTACAAAGCTCCTGCGCGACTTGAACTCCTCCGTGCCCGTAACGAGCACAACCATAATCTCGCCGCTCGTAAAGCCGCGTTTTACCAGAACGTGCCTGATAAAGCCCGTCATTCTGTTTTCGTCAAAGGTTTTGAGCTTAAAGCTTTTGATGAGCTTGCGGACAGTAACGATAATCTCGTCAGCCTTTTTATCCTCGATCAAGCACTCGTCAACAGGCACGATCCTGTGGGTAGAGCTCTGATATACGCCTGAGATTATTCTGTTCTGCTTATCTCTGCCGAAAGCCGCCTGAACCTTGTTGCGATAATGATAGGGGTTCTCCATGCCGATGATGTTTTCAACGTGGTGAAATCTTCCGACAAGCCTGACGACCTTTTTCATCTTGAAGTCGAGCTGGTCTTCATATTCAAGGTTATGGATCTGACATCCTCCGCATTTTTTGTAATGCGGACATTTTTTTATATTCTTCATTTTCTACCTTCATTAATGGATTTACCCGTATATTTTATCATAATAAACAACTAAATTCCACCCTAATTGAAAAAAATCTTGATTTATCGTCTGAAATGTAATAGAATAGTAGGGTATGAAAGAAGATGATACAATGTTAACACTGGACAAAATCTACCACGCTTCAAAGGTGCTCAAGGATGTGATCCATCCGACTACTATCGTCAGAGCTTCCGCGATCGACGTGGACTGCAATCTTTACCTCAAGCCCGAGTGCTTACAGCTCACAGGCTCGTTTAAGCTCAGAGGCTCAGGCTACAAGATCTCACAGCTTACCGACGAGGAAAAGGCTCGCGGCGTAATCGCCTGCTCGGCGGGAAATCACGCTCAGGGCGTAGCGCTCGCGGCTACAAAGTACGGCATCAAGTCGCTGATTTGCCTGCCAGACGGCGCTCCTATTTCAAAGGTCGAGGCTACCAAGGGCTTCGGCGCCGAGGTATGTATGGTCAAGGGCGTTTACGACGACGCCTACAACGAGGCTTGCAGACTCCGCGACAAGCACAACTACACCTTTATCCACCCGTTTGATGATGAAAACGTAATCGCGGGTCAGGGTACGATCGGTCTCGAAATTATGAACGAGATGAACGACGTTGACGCGGTTGTCGTAGCGATCGGCGGCGGCGGACTTATCTCAGGCGTTGCCTGCGCGATAAAGAGTCTCAATCCCGACGTAAAGGTATACGGCGTTCAGGCTGAGGGCGCGGCTTCGATGTATGAGTCAATCAAAAAGGGCGAGATCACCACGCTTGACAGGGCGAGCACTATCGCCGACGGTATTCAGGTCAAGAGACCCGGAGACCTCACCTTTGAATATGTTAAGAAATACGTTGACGAGGTTGTAACAGTCAGCGAGGACGAGATCTCCGCGGCTATTCTGGCGCTGATCGAAAAGCAGAAGATGGTCGCCGAGGGCGCCGGAGCGGCTCCTCTCGCGGCTGTAATGGCAGGCAAGCTTCCCGTTAAGGGCAAGAAGGTAGTCTGCGTTGTATCAGGCGGTAATATTGACGTTACGATCCTCAACCGTGTAATCAAGCGAGGCCTCATTTCCTCGGGACGTCAGCAGACGCTCTGTATTCAGCTTGACGACAAGCCGGGTCAGCTCCTCGGAGTTTCCGAGATCATCGCTAACCACGGCGCGAATGTTATCAGCATCCACCATGAGCGCGCGAGCGAGGGTGAAATCACCGATTGTATCCTCCGCATTGTGCTCGAGACGAGGAACTTTGACCACGTAAAAGAGATTTCAAACGCGCTGAGAAAAGCGGGTTTCAGATTAGTATAAGGAGAAAAAACTATGAATAAAATCCATACAAACAACGCTCCCGAGGCAATCGGACCGTACAGCCAGGCGGTAGTTACGGGCGGACTGGTATTCACATCGGGACAGATCGCTATCAATCCCGCGACAAGTCAGATTGAAGCGGATACGATCGAAGGTCAGACCGAGCAGGTCTGCGAAAACCTCAAAAATGTTCTTGAAGCCGCGGGCTCATCGCTCGACAAGGCGGTCAAAACCGTATGCTTTTTGGCTGATATGAACGATTTTGCTTCTTTTAACGAAATATACGGCAAGTATTTCACCTCTAAGCCCGCGCGATCCTGCGTAGCGGTCAAGACGCTCCCCAAGAACGTACTTGTTGAGGTAGACGTTATTGCCGAAGTATAACGCTTTTGCGAATCTAAAGAAAGGAGAAACGTTATGAAATACGTATGCGATGTATGCGGCTGGGAATATGACGAGGAGCTCGGCGCTGAGGAGTACGGTATTGCCCCCGGCACTAAGTTCGAGGATTTACCGGACGACTTTGAGTGTCCTCTCTGCGGAGTTGGCAAGGACAGCTTTTCACAGGCATAATAAGATAAACTAAAGCCGTCGCTTTATGCGGCGGCTTTTTCCCGTGATAATAACGGCGGGTACGGCGGCGAGTAAATTAAACGCCGTGTGAATTGAGGCTATGTCAAACGGACTTACGGCAAAGTCGAGATCAATTATAATTCTGATTACGAAATATAACACCCCTGACAGCAGCGCTCCGAGGATATTGAACAGGAGATGGGCGAGGGGGATTTTCTTTGCGTTTTTACCTGCGCCCACAGCGGCTATAAGCGCCGTTGAGCAGGTTCCGATATTCTGACCGATGATGATCGGAATCGCCGCGTCAGCGGTTACGGAGCCTGTTTTCGCCAAAGCCTGCAAAATTCCTACGGACGCTGATGAGCTCTGTATCACACCTGTCACGACAAGCCCCGATATAAAGCACGTGAACGGATCGTCAAGCCTCTCAAAGCTCTTTTCGTCAATCAGCGGCGCGACGGCGGCGCTCATATTTTCCATCCCCGCGATAATCAGCGAAAAGCCCGACAATATGACTCCGAGTTTTCTGATTTTATTATTCCTGACAAGAATAATAATCAGACTCCCGAATAATATCAGGATGGGGTAGAGGGTCGCGATACTAACCGAGCCCTCACCGCAGACCGCGATTATCCACGCTGTCGCCGAGGTGCCGATATTCGAGCCGATAACAATTCCTGCGGCGTCGCCGACACCGATTATTTCTGCGTCAACAAGCCCCGTGAGCATAACGGTCACTGACGACGAGCTCTGCAAAAGCGCCGTAACCGCGCAGCCCGTTACAGCGCCCTTTAAGACGGTACCGCAGGAGCGTGCCAGTACGCTTCTTAATTTACCCTCGCAAAGCTCACGCAAGCCCATCTCCGTCACTGTCATTCCGAAGAGCAGGAATCCGAGTCCGCCCAAAAACATAAGTAATCTCATACAATCACCAAAAGATTATATGAGCCTTTAAGGTTTTATATTTCTTTATCAAACTAACCGTTAACCAAAAAAATCAGGCAGAGAAGCTCTGCCTGATTAATTCTTCATATTCGATATATTGGATAGTTTAGCCTTCCTGCTGCCAGAGAGCCTGATATTTGAGAGCGGGCTCCTTGATGTCGGCTGTAAAGCCCTTCCAGCTGTCGCTGAAGATGTACCATTTGCCGTCGATCGTATCCTGATAAACCTGAATGATTCTCTCGCTGTCAGCGCCCGGGAAGCGTACTGTGATCTTGTAAATCCAGGTCTGATAATCATTTGATTTCTCTGACGAGTATACATAGTCCTCAAGAGTTACGGTAAGCGGAGTTGTGGGTGTGTAGCCGTTTGAAGGCTCGGCGCCGTCAAAATAAGCGTTGCCCATATACTTATACTTGTAGCTCTTGTTGAGGTTATCCTTCATAGCCTGCTTGCTGAAATTGTTGAAGGAGTCAACACCTCTGATCTTAGTTGTCGGAGACTCGCACAGCTCCTCCATCATATTGAAAGCTACGTCGGGATTCTTCGGGTCATAAGCCTTGAGAGCCGCGAAGTAAAGCGCTACGACCTCAAAACGACCGTTAGCCTTATCTGTCTCAAGAGCGGCGTCCTGCTTATCCTCGAGAATCTCATCGGCTTTGTGGAGTGATTTGAGCTCAACCGCGGTTACGGGAACGTCGCTGAATACTGTCTTTGACTGGTTGACGTCGATATCAACAACGCTTTCCTCACCTGTGATGGGATCCTTGCCCGAGGAAGCCTTGCGTGAAACCGTGCCGACCTTTGTGTCTATTTCGAGTCCGCGCGGAGCGGGCTCAGGATCAACTACGGGATCGTTAATGGGGTCAACTACGGGGTCGTCCTTAGGCTCTGTAGAGGGCTTGGGAGTGGTCTTGGGAGCCGATGCTTTCTTTACGGTAACAACCATCTTAGCGGAGAGCTTCTTGCCCTTCTTGCTCTTAGCCTTTGTAGTAACGGTGATTGTAGTCTTACCCGACTTCTTGGCAGTGACCTTGATATTGCTTCCCGATACCTTAACTGACGCGACTGACGCCTTGCTTGACTTGGCGGTGAACTTCTTTATTGCCTTGCCGGAAACCTTAACGGTTACCTTGTAGGATTTTGTTACGGACTTTTTTGCCGCGGGAATCGTGATCGACGCTTTCGACGCGACTTTGATTGATTTTGCGAATTTCTTTGCTTTAGCAGAAGCTGTGAAGGAGAGTGAGCCGACAGCTATAAGAACGCAAAGAATTACGCTGAATATTCTTTTTGAGTTTTTCATAGTTTATTTCCTTTCTTTAGGCGGATAAACGCCTTTATTCTCTATAATTTTAGCATAAAAAAGCGCTTTTGTCATTGTGTTTTTAATACAATAATAATATCCCGCGTATGTGCAAGTTGCACAAATAAAAAAATGAATACTTTTGTTCACTAAAATCCTGATGTGATAATATTTTATATATTGCACAACCCCCCCCCCGATTTTTCGGTGCCTAAAGTATACGGAATAACGAAAAGTGTGGAAGATGTATATAAATTATTGAAAAAAATGTTGAAATGTGCTAATATAATTATAATTATATCTATGAAAGTGGCTCTGTTGAAGCGAAATCTTCAAAACCGGGAGCCGAAATTATCGAGAAAAGGAGATGGGATTATGGCAGTATTACGCACCAGGAAAAAGATTTTGACCGTCATCGCGACAATGCTGGTTGTACTTATCGGCGCGGCGATAACCTTGATGGTTGTATACGCTCAATCTTTCCATACAATCCGCATAAATTATTTATACACGGACGGCACGCCTGCGCATGACCCGTATATAGCGACCTATAACGTCGGAGAGGCTCTTAATTATGACGTAACCAATCCTGCCGTCAGC
>CACYDB010000118.1 GCA_902773035.1 uncultured Ruminococcus sp.
ATAGGAAAATCTGTTTTAGGAAGATTGAGCGTGGAATTATAATCCTGTGACATTCTGATTACTCCTAAATTTTATATATTATTCGTCTTCTACGTCGTAGTTTTCGCCAAATTTAAGGTTGTTGAATTTATCGTCTCTTACAAACTCAACGTCCTGCTGATAAGAAGCCTTGCTTACGGGAGCTACGGGCTCAAAAACCTCTTCCTCAACCGCTTCATCAGTGTACTCGGCGGGCTCGGAAACGTCTACTACCTCTTCCTGCTGTACAGGCTCCTCAACGGGAACTGTGGGGTATTTTTTGTCAAGCTCCTCCTGAGCGACAATAACCTCGGCGTCTGTGGGAAGGTCGGTAATTGTCTTGAGGTGAGCGTTGTATGTATTGATAAGGTCGGATCTGAGCTCGGCGGAATCGCTCTTGAGCTTGAGATAAACTTCCTTCTGCTTAACAGTGAGCTCGTTTGACTCCTTGAGAATAGCCTGAGCCTTAGCCTCGGCGTCAGCGATAATCTGCGCCGCCTTGGCGTTAGCGTCCTTGATTGACGCGTCAGCGACTCTCTGTGATGAGAGAAGCGCGTTACGGACAGTCTCCTCGTCTGCTCTGTACTGCTCTACTCTTGTAGCGAGAATGTCCATCTTTCTGATTAAGTCGGACTTTTCCTTTTTAAGCTGCTCAAATGAAACGATAACCTCGTCGATAAACGCGTCGACGTCCTCGCCTCTGTAGCCTCTGCCGCGTCTGAATGAAATATCCTTGATTTCTTCAATAGTTAACATAGTATACACTCCTATCTGTAATGTTCAACAATTAACTTCAGCCGACCCTTTTTAGTCAGTCCCGACTGTTCTTTGATTATATATTTTCCGCTTCCGCGGATGGTAAGTATGTCGTTTTCTTTGAGAAAATGACTTACGTTTTTGACTTCGCTGTAATTTACCGCGGTCCTGCCCGAGAGTATAAGCTGAGAGGTCTTGCCCCTTGATAAGCCTGTGAGAGCGGCGGCGACAGCGTCGAGCCTCATTGAGCTTACTATTATACTCAATTCCTCGGTGTTCTTCTCATAGGAAACAGAACACTCGCTTTCGGGTATAATCGTGACGCCTACGCGTCCGATTTTAAAAATCTGCGACTTAACATAATCGGCAATCTCGCTTTTTATATAGCAGACCGCCTGCCCCTCGCCTACGATTATATCTCCGACTGAGCTTCGTTCGATACCCAGCCCCATAAGAGAGCCGAGAAAATCTCTGTGACTGAGCTTATCTGTCTTTCTGTACTTAAAGCATACAGCTTCAACGGGATAGTCGCACCTTTCAACCTCATACTCGCAAAATGAAGCGATATTACGGGCGGAGTACTCATATCCTCCCCAGAAAGCAAGCTCGCCTGAATACCAAGTGAGATAATCCTTGAGTATGTACTGTTCCTTCTCGTTTAAAAAGCCGAGAAATACAGGACTATGTCTGAGAGATGAAAGCCTAACGGCGTCGTCAGCGCGGGATATTAGCTTCTTGTCCTCTTTATCAGAAATAAACACCGCTGTTTTCGAGCTCGTCAAGGAGATCGTCGCCTGTTAAATCAACGTTATTGGGGATAATGATGAATGTGCTGGAAGCGACTCTCTTGATTTTACCGCGGTTGGCGTAAGCTACACCGCTTAAGAAGTCGATAATTCTTCTGGACATATCCTTGTTAGTTTCTTCAAGATTAAGAACAACGGTGTGAGTCTTAATAAGCTCGTCAGCGATAGCTCTTGTCTCCTCGCCGAATCTTTCGGGCTTAAAGAGAGCAACCTGGAGCTTAGCGGTAGCGCTGATGTTAACAACCTTGTTTCTGTTACCTCTGCCTGAGGGATAAGGGCTTACGTCATCGTAATCGTCTTCATCATTCTCCGAGTAACCGTACTCATCATAACCGTTATCATATTCTTCGTCGGGAGCGTCCCACATACGTTTAAACTTATCTACAAAACCAGCCATTCTAAAATACCTCCTAATAATCTTTATGCCTGATAATTTCGAGCGCCGAACAGGGATGAACCTACCCTGACCATATTGGCGCCTGATAGTATAGCTTCATAATAATCGGCAGACATACCCATTGAAAGTATATCCATAGATATATTATCTATATTTTTACCCGATATGTCAATAAATAGATTGTTCATTTTATCAAAAAATTTACAAATTTTTTGTGGACTATCACAAATCGGCGGTATACACATCAAGCCTTTTACCGAAATATTATCGAAAACTCTGATTTCGTCAAGAAGCTCGACCAATAGATCGGGTTCGACTCCGCTCTTGCTTTCTTCCCCTCCGATATTGACCTCAATCAGTATATCCGTGTTCACATTATTCCTGACTGACTGTCTCGAAACCTCCCGGGCAAGCTTTACGCTGTCTACAGACTGGATAAGGTCAACCTTACCGACGATCTGTCTGACCTTATTTGACTGGAGATGTCCGATAAACTGGAGAGAGGCGTGCTCGAGGTCGTATTTGTCGTACTTGGACAAAAGCTCCTGAACCCTGTTTTCGCCGATATATTTAAGTCCGAGCGATATTGCGTAGTTGATAGCCTCAGCGTCAACCGTCTTTGTAGCGGCGAGGAAGGTAATATCCTCTCTGCTCTTACCCGCCTTTAAAGCGGCTTCCGATATTCTCTCCTCAATTGTTTTGTAGTTATACTCGATATCACGAAATAACTTTTCCGTCATACAAGTCATCTCCTTTTATTACAACCTGATCATACAGCTCCAGAGTTTCTCCGCTGAAAAGGGAGTCGTTTTCGGTATCGGGATTACAGAGAACATAATCTCTCGCCGAATAAACGATCGCGATTTCCTTGAAGATAAGCTCCGAGCCGTGCAGAACGTAAACGCCCTGAACCTTTTTCTTTTTGGTGACGGGCTTGCCGTCCTTACCTTTCTCCTTGCGCGTTACATAGTCCTCGTGTATAGCGCGCTTGCTGACCTTGAGACCGGTATATGAAAGAGTGGTTATTTCGGCGTTTTCCTTTCTCGCGTCGGCGAGGAAGTTGTTCATATAGTTACACGCCAGAACAAGAACCGCTCTGTGCTTCTTTGATTTCTGATTTATGGAATGAATCGTTGTCGGGATCTTCTCGGTCGTAACGGACGGCATTGAAGCGTAGATCGTAGCCTCGCTGTTCAGAAGCTTTGCGAGAGTGACGGTATCATCGGGGCTTACCTCGCAGACAATGTACCATACGGGATCGGTTACGATCTTGCCGACTACGTTTGAATCGGTTTTATACTTTTTGAGCTTTCTGAACTTACCGACGGTGAGCTTATCGACGTTATCGAAGCTTACGGATTTCTCATAGCCGTCTGTGCCTGAGATAAAATATCCCGCCTTAGTCGCTGAAAGTGAGCCGGTTTTCTCGGAGCAGTTAGCCTCAAGCTTGGAACGCTTTCTTTTGAGCTCCGTGATTTTAGCCTTGAAGTTCTTAACGCTGCCGGTAGTGAGCTGTCTTTCGCAAATCGTCAGCAGAAGATTGTTGCACGTATTTCCCGCGTCCTCGAGCTTGCCGCTGTTGACGTAGGAATTGATCGAGAAAATGTTGTTGTTGATCTGAGTATTAATTGTGTCAAGACCTACGGAATCCTTGTAGTAGCTTTCGCTTAAGGTTGAGAGCGTTTTGATTTGCTTATTGATTTTTTTGATCTGTTGTCTGGAAACGGCGTCGCTTTCGTTATTATAAATATCGGCGATATTCTGACCCGCGCTGACGTTATCTCCGTCGCTGACATTGTAGGATAAAACGCCGATGTCGCTGTTTGTGACGAAGGTTTCATCACGCACGATAAACGCGTCGCAGTGAATCACATCCGATACAGTGTTTGAAACCGCTTCCTCGGTTTCTACGGATCTTGAGAAATTCGCGCTCGCGAACAGATATACGATATATGCGATTATGCAAATTGTCAGAAGTCCGAAAACTATTCTTCTAAATAATAATTTATCCATAAAATCCTCGTTTCAGGATTATGCCCGAGGCATAATCAAGCTGTTGCTGAGTAGTTATATATTCATCAATATTGATCCAGTTTATATCTTCGTTACGCCTGAACCACGTGAGCTGACGCTTGGCGTAATGACGGGTTTCGGTTTTGAGCCTTTCTATACATTCGTCAAGGCTCTGCTCTCCGTCGAAATACGGTTTAAGCTGTTTATAGCCTATTGCCTTTGAGGAGGTTTCGCTCAAATCGGAGCTCAAAACTCTTTGAGCTTCGTCAAGCAATCCTTCCTTTACCATCAAATCAACCCTGAGATTGATTCTGTCGTAGATGTACTGACGGTCTTTTGCGGTAAGTCCGAAGTACAGCGCGTCATAGTCGGAGCCTTTTTTGCGGCTTTCGATATTTTGCTGAGTGATGGTCGCGCCCGTTGTTTTATAAAACTCGATAGCGCGGATAATACGCTTGCGGTTTTTCTCAACGCTGAGCCTTTGAGCTGAGTCGGGATCAAACTCGCTAAGCATTGTGAGTAAATAATTTGTACCCTTCTCGTCGGCAAGCTCGTTCAGTTCATTTCTCAGTTTAATATCGGAGCTATTCTCGGCAAAGTCGATTCCGTTGACGAGAGAGTCAATGTAAAGCCCTGTTCCTCCGCAGACAATGGGAACCTTTCCCCTGCCTGTGATGTCGTCGATAGCTTTTTTCGCGTCAAGGACATACTGACCGACTGAGTAAGAAGCGTCGGGTTCGAGAAAATCCATAAGATGATGCTTTATTCCTAGCTTCTCCTCCTCGGAGGGCTTAGCCGTGGCGATTTTCATATCCTTATAAATCTGCATACTGTCAGCGGATATGACCTCGCCGTTGTATTTTTTCGCTAAAGCTACGGCGAGTGCAGTCTTTCCCGACGCTGTAGGTCCCGCCACAACAAGCAATTTAGTTTTCATTTTATACTCTTCCAAACTGTTTTTCAAGTTCATATCGTGTGATAATTGTACACACAGGTCTGCCGTGAGGACAATATCGGAGGGTTTTATCCTCGTCAACCTTGTTGGCAATATCCATAAGCTCCTCACGCGTGCTTATGTTGCCGCCCTTTATCGCGGCTCGGCAGGCGACGTTGTGGTATATCCAGTCCATTTTCTCGGAGCGGATATCGGTTTTATTCTGAGCTATATAGCCTGCCATTTCAATTACAGAGGACTCAATATCGTCAAAGTCAAGATACTGCGGAGCTGCTCTGACAATCAAAGTTCCGTTGCCGAAGTCGTCAACGTCAAATGCGCATTCAGCGAACATATCAAGATTGCCGATAGCGGCTTCGTAATCGTTCTTGTTGAGCAGAACCGTAATGGGCTCAAGAAGCACCTGAGAGAAGCCTGCACCCCTCTCTTTTTTGAGTCGTTCATAAATCATACGCTCATGAGCGGCGTGCTTGTCGATCAATACGAGCTCCTTGTCGTTCTTCTCGACGATTATATAAGTCCTGAAAGCCTCGCCTACATAGACAAGCTTGTTTTTAGGCTGCTCGATAATAGGCTTGGGCTCATCAGGCTGCTCGGGCGCTATAGCTTTCTCCGCGGACTGTTTCTGAGGAATGTAGTCGGGCACATAGCTGTCCGCGGGCTCAGGCTTTGACTCAGAGACGATCTCTGTGTCAATTGATTTGAGCTTAATGTTTTCAATTTTCTTTTCAAAGCCTGTCTGATTTTTTACGGCTTTGTCGGAATAGACCTCTAAAGGATTTTTGACGTCCGAAAAGCTCGCGTCGGATATGCTTGATTTAGAATCCTTCTTACTGTCAAGGCTCCTGACTACGTTTTCAAGAACCGAAAGCGGATCTTTATCCTTTGTGTCTTGCGGAATATTTACCTTCTCAAATTTGGAGGGGGTTGTAACAAACGGTTTCGGATTGCGTATAGTTTGCGGAAACTCGTTCTCCTCTTTACTTTTAAATGTTATCTGCTTACGCTCGTCAAACTGATTGAGCGAAGTCTTGACGGCGTGATAAACGGCGTCGAAAATGGGACGCTCATTTATGAATCGCACCTCGATCTTTGAGGGATGAACGTTTACGTCGATTGCTTCAAACGCGACTGTCAGCTGAAGTACGCACGCGGGGAACTTGCCGACCATTACGGAGCCCTTGCAGGCTTCCTCTATCGCGACTGTCGCCGTGCGTGAGCGGACATAACGACCGTTTATGAAAAAGTTCTGCATACTTCTGTTTGGTCTGGCGTTTAATGGTCGTGAGATATAGCCCTGAACCTTGATTCCGTCGAGCTCGTAATTTACGGGCATAAGCCCGTCGGCGAAATCCTTACCGTAAACGGAATATATCGCGGATTTGAGCTTTCCGTCGCCCGAGGTTCTGAGTACACGCTTGCCGTCACGGATAAAGGTGAAGGCGATTTCGGGGTGAGAAAGAGCTGTTTTATCGACCACATTGGCAACTGCGTTGCCCTCTGCTCTGTCTTTTTTTAGAAATTTCATTCTCGCGGGGATGTTATAGAACAGGTCTCTTACGATAATAGTCGTGCCCACTGGACATCCCGCGTCGTCAAAAACAAGCTCCTCCCCTCCCTCGATCTCGTAAGAGGTGCCTATATCCTCGTTTTTGTTTCTGGTTAAGAGCTGAAGTCTTGAAACAGATGAAATTGAGGAAAGCGCTTCTCCTCTGAAGCCGAGGGTCGAGATGCTGTCAAGGTCGTTTTCGAGCTTGATTTTACTCGTAGCGTGCGGAAGAAACGCGAGCTTTATATCGTCGCGCATAATGCCGCAGCCGTTGTCGGTGACTCTCATAAATGTGACTCCGCCGTTTTGAATTTCAACGGTGATGTCTGTCGCTCCTGCGTCTATTGAGTTTTCGATAAGCTCCTTTATCGCGGAAGCGGGGCGCTCGACAACCTCACCCGCGGCTATAAGCTCCGCGACGTGTTTATCAAGCACATTTATGATTCCCATTTAATTCACCGCCTAAATCATATTTTTGAGTTCGTAAAGTAGGTTCATCGCCTCAATCGGCGTGAGAGTATTCAAATCAACGCTGTTGAGCTTATCGGCAACAGCGGGATTAACTCCCGGCATAAGACTTAATTGCTCAAACTCGTTATCCTCGTGTTTGGGTTTTACGGGTATATCGGAGCTTTTTCCGCTTTCCAAATCGGCTAAAATCTCCTTTGCCCTGTCGATTATATTATCCGGGATTCCTGCGAGCTTTGC
>CACYDB010000119.1 GCA_902773035.1 uncultured Ruminococcus sp.
AAGGACGTCCGCTACTACGAGTTCGGCGACAATAAGAGCGAGCAGGCTTACAAGGCTTATATGGATAAAATCAAAAATAATTAACGCTTGGGCAGAGAGGATTTTCTCTCTGTCTTTTTATATTCACATTTTGAGGAGTTGGAATAACGCCTGTTGTTGAAAATAACCAAAAAAAGCCCTCAAATTGATTAAAAATACGAAAGATATAATTCTTATTCCGAAAATTAATTTTTGATTATTTGATATAATTATAAACGTATAGGATTATATATTGGGAAGTTTTGAAATTTTTAAGGAGGCAATCTTATGAAAAGAAAAGCACTCAGGTTTTTAAGCCTGCTGATGACTCTTTTACTGTTGACTTCCTGCGTGTATATCGCGGGTGTCTCAGCGTCGGCGGCAGGCGAGGTCGTGTATTTTGATAACTCAGTTACAAAATTCGCGTCAGTTAAGTGTTACATGTGGGGAAGCGAGGGCGAAAACGCCGAGTTTCCCGGTATGGAAATGACCAATATCTCAGGCGATATCTGGTCTTACACCGTTCCGGGCAACTTCAATCAGCTCGTATTTACAGACGGCGATACAAAATCAGCCGACGCTATCTTCACAGGCGGCGATAAGCTCGCCACTCCCGTATCCGCTGAGGACGGCTTTGAGGTCAACTGGTCAAACTACACCGAGGAAACCACTGCCGCTCAGACAGAGGCTCCCATCAAGCCCTCAAAGAATAAGAATCTTACGGGCGCGGGACAGTATTCGGTTTATTTCCACAACACTGTCAACTGGAGCGCTCCCACAGTTTATATGTGGAACTCGGATTCAGACAAAAACTCAGCATGGCCGGGAGTTAAAATGACAAAGCTCGCCGACGATGTCTGGGAATATACCTATGACAAGTCGTACAAGAACATCATCTTCAACGACAGCGGTAACGATAAGACAGCTGACCTTACTCTCCCCGGAAACAAGAAGATTTATGACAAGGCTACGGGAAACTGGGAGGATTACAATCCTTCACCCCTCAAGCTTACTTCATTTACCGCAAGCGTTGATTCTCCCTGCTACCTCGGCTCGAGCGTAAGGCTCAACGCCGTAGCTTCAACAACAGGCGGCGCTATTACCTACAAGTTCAGCGCAAACAGCACTGTTATTTATCAGGGCTCGGCTTCATCATGCGCGTGGGTTCCGACAACAGTCGGCAACTATACGCTCAAGATTGACGTTTCCGACGCGGCGGGTAATACAAATTCACGCTCAATCGCGATGGAGGTTAAGGACGCGAGCAACCTCGAGGCTCCGTTTATCTCGGCTTTCGCTAATTCTCTGAAAACAAATACTCAGATCAAGAGAGGCTCCGCCGTAACATTTACTCTCGGCGCTCTCGGCGGTAAGGTCGGAACAAATCTTCTGTTCTACAAGTTCGTAGTTACTGATCCCGACGGCAAGCCCGCTAACACCGCTTATTATACCCGTAACAATACCTATGTAGTTACACCTACAAAGGCGGGTAAGTACACAATTACGGCTTATGTCCAGAACTCTTACAACGATACTGTTGAAAGAACCTACGAGTACACAGCTGTTGATACTATCACAGAGCAGTCCTCGGATAATCCCGATATCCCGACGACACCGCAGCCGCCTGTAACTACTCCGACTCCCGGTCCGACACAGGCCGGCGCGATAATGGGCGACGTTAACAAGGACGGCTCCGTCAACGTTAAGGACGCGACCGCTATTCAGATGTCGATAGCTCTTATGCCTGTATCCGTATTCGACAGCTCTGTCGCTGATGTTAACCACGATAATTCTATCAACGTTAAGGACGCGACACGTATTCAGATGTTCGCGGCTAAGCTTATCACATCATTTTAATAAGAGGTGACTATATGAAACTGACCGGAAAACTAACCGCTCTGTTTCTGATATTGACCCTCGCTATTTCGGTTTGCGCGATATCAGCCCAGGCGGCTTCATCAGACAAGAAACCCTCCTCAGAGGGAAATTCAATTATCATTCATTATAAAAGCGAAAAACCGGCTCCCTTCTTATATTACTGGAACTCGCTTCCTGTTAATGTTGAGACAGCCTATCCCGGAGCTCCTATGTCAAAGGACGCGAAAATGGGAGAGGGCTGGTACACCTACACCTTCAAGAATCTCACAAAAATCAATCTTCTCTTCACCGATAAGGACGGAAATCAGCTCTCTGACGAGCTGACAAGAAACGCGGGCGAGTGGTGGTACATTAATAACCGCTGGCGTTCCAAGGATCCCAACGTAGCCGATGATCCGAAGGACATCGACTTCCGTGAGGAGAGTATATACTTTGTCATCACTACCCGTTTCTTTGACGGAGATAAGAGCAATAACGTTCATTGCTGGGATGACAGCAAGGCTAAGAACCCCGATTCCGACCCCGCTTGGAGAGGCGATTTCAAGGGCTTAGCCGATAAGCTCGATTACATCAAGGCTCTCGGCTTCTCTGCGATCTGGATAACTCCCGTCGTTGAGAACGCCTCGGGCTATGATTACCACGGCTATCACGCCATGGACTTTACAAAGGTTGATTCCCGTTACGAGAGCAAGGATTTTACCTATCAGGATTTGATCAACGCCGCTCACGAAAAGGGAATGAAGATCGTTCAGGACGTTGTATGGAACCACACGGGTAACTTCGGTGAGGCTAACCTTTGCCCTGAGTTTACCAAGAACTACAACGCCGATCTCTCGAACCTTGAGGAGAGTTTGATTCCGACTAAGGAGCTGCTTGACTACGCGGGCGTAAGCACCCCCGAGCAGTACTGGAATCTCAAGCCGCAGACTCAGTATGACGCGAGACTTAACCTGATGAAGAATACTACAATCAGGGAAAACAACTCGAAAGGTATGAAGCCCGACTCAACGGACTATGAGATGAGCAAGATCTCAACCTCAGATAAAAGCAACAAAAACAATTATTATCATACAGGCTACTTCCAGAGTCTTAACTGGGACGACTGGACCTGTAAATACTGTCAGATCGCGGGCGACTGTGTTGACTTGAACACTGAGAATCCTGCCGTCGCGAAGTATACTACCGACGCGTACGCCGATTATATTGATATGGGCGTTGACGCATTCCGCGTTGATACAGTACGTCATATTCCGAGACTTTCCCTGAATATGATGTATAACAATCAGATTCTCGACGCGGCTTCCGCCGCGGGCAATAAGAACTTCTATATGTTCGGCGAAATCTGCTGCCGTTTCTCTCAGACTTGGTACCGCGATCACGCGGAGGAGAGCTCACCGTTCTACACATGGGCTGAGAATTCGGATGTATGGGCGAGCAAGTGGAGCTCAAAGTCTGACGCTAAGTCCGTCAATGACAATATGAACCTCACCTTCGACCACTACAAGCAGTATGACAGCACTTCAAATCAGCCGACCTCTGATAACGCCTTCCTCGGCAAGAATCTTACTTATCATAACGCGGATTACAGCGATTTCTCGGGTATGAACGCCATTGACTTTACGATGCACTGGTGCTTCGATAACGCCTCGGGCGCGTTCAACGCGGGTAAGAATGAGGATAAGTATTTCAACGACTCCACATGGAACGTCGTATATGTTCAGTCGCACGACTATTCTCCCGATAACTGCCAGAAGGTCGGATATACGGGCGGTACAGTAAAGTGGGCTGAGAATATGGATCTGATGTTTACCTTCCGCGGAATCCCGTGCCTCTACTACGGCAACGAGATCGAGTTCCAGAAGGGTTGCATTATCGACGAAGGTCCCAACTGTCCGCTCTCAA